>JAUIBX010000084.1 GCA_030427595.1 Bacteriovoracia bacterium
TTGAAGGCAATGACGGGAATCCTTTCCATTCCCCACAGGAATACGACTATTTTCATCAAGTAACTCATCTCATTCTCAATGCTGGGGGCTTTTTCTCCGATAAGTAAGCGTGAAGTTAAAATATATAGGGGTCATCTTGATGATGTTCCTTAACACTCCTTTTCTCCAGGCGAGCGAAACTCTTGATGAATTGCAAGAGGCCTACAAATTGGTGCGTCAAGCGAGAAGAGAAATGAAGCGTCAGCAGGCGAATCAAGCCCCTCAACCTCCCGAAGAATTAGTCGTCTGTATTCAATGCCCGCAAATAAATGGACTTGTGGGAGATATTAACCGCGCCATGGGTCGCATGGTTGAAAATGGCCAAATTGAACTTTCTGAAAGGGGCGCCCTTGAAGAAATTGAAAAATTAGAGGCCCTCTACTACATCGTGGAAAATGACCTAGAAGTCAGACAGCTGCAAGGAGATGACTCCATTCAAGAGCCCTGTTCTTTTTATCAACTCGACATCTACCTTCAAAATATTTCATCAGAACCCCTTAGACCATCAGAGCTCACCGAAATTTTTAGCTTTGATATCCCACTTCATCAGATAAGCAGCCTCCATTACAGACGGCGAGACGAATTGGGTCGGTATTACTTTTACCGAGCAGCTCCACCTGATCAAGATAAAATTATAAAAGTTCATCTTCCAAGAGAGGGGCGACCGACAGTCACCTACTATCAAATGGGAATGATGCCCTCCCCTTCAGACTCAGATTACATGCGAGAACGTCATAGACGCCAAGTAGAAAGGGATTTAGAAAACTCCTTAACCGCAGAAGAAGGAGAGGAGGCCAGAGAAGTCGAAAGTATTTACGGTATGGAGTATTGGGGTAACCTCGGTCAATATGAATCAGAGAGCTCAAAGTGGACCTATGGTGTGGCCGTCGCTCACAAGGATAACCTTCCTCGACGCATTCTCCTTCTTCAAGGAGAAGATGAAACTCAGCTCATTGGTGGAGTGAGAATGAGAACTGAAGTAGAAGTGAGTGACCGTGACCAAGAGGTTCAGGTCGCCTTCGGTGATGAACATGAGGAGTACTTGAGACTTAAAGCAGAAGCGGATGGAGACTATCGTGCCTCTGTGCCTGTTGGTTTTTCTCTAGAGGAATATTCATTAAGTGCCAGTGGTGAAGTAGCCCAAACGGAAAGTGGCCAAGAGGCAAGCATGTCTTTCTTTAGTAATGGTTCGCGCTTGATGAATGTCAGAGCAAAGAATAATAACGATGGCTCCCAAAGTCTAAATGTGGGCAACTCTTATGATGACGTCTTCTTAGGAGGAACCTTATCAGTAGAGTATGAGCGCAATAATAGAGAAGAGGGCGACTCTGAGGCCGTGTGGTTTCGTTACGTTCAACGCTTTTAAATCCAGGTAGTTACAGGCCGTTAGCTTTCTAACTCCCCTAAAGTTATTACATTTTTTTCCCTTCCCCAACGGATCTCCCGTAAGCTTCTCAAATGAAAAAGCTGGTCGCTCTCTTTATCCTCATTTCAGGCTTAGGTCCGTTCTTACAGGCCAAGGAACAAGATCATAAGATTGCTCTTAATAAATATCCTGAATTTAAATTTAAGAGGTCCTTCAGCTTCAACGAAGAGGCCTGTAAAAACACAGAGGGACCATTCTTGCACTCCTCTGATTATGATTTTAATGAATTTAAAGATGAGACTAAGATCACTTACTATGCCAGCCGTGAGGTTCTTAAGAGAAGGTATGAGAAGCTCATCAATGGACCGAAACGCCTGAGAAGACGCATGTCTTACGATGGCAAAAATTTCTATATCCCCTCAACAGAGGGGTCCATCAAAATCACCAAAGACTTTCTTAACAAGCTTGCCCATCAGGTTGAGATGGCAATTGAAATCAAAAGTGCCGAGCTTATCTATTACCCTGATATGGGTCACGCCCACCTCTATATGCCAGAAGGTAATGAACTGATGTCTTTAGAAGAAGCTCTTTCCTCACCTGACTTGGTAACTCTCTTTCACACGGCCGAACAACTGATGATGAAGGATGGCCGTATGCCAAGGGACTCAAAAGATTATCGCCAACTTCGCTACCGTACACGAAACCTCATTGGTCACTTTGATGATACGGGAGCATTAGAGATGGTCTACGCTTTTGGAAATAAGGCCTTCAATACCATTCATGATATTCCTACAGTATTAAAGCATAAGAGGAAGTATTCCACTCTTTACTTCAGTGCTCATCCCCATGGCTGCCTGACCTTTAATTTAGGTGATAAGAAAATGGGGCTGGATATTTCATTTTCTAGGTAATGATTGAGAAGAATTGAAAGATACACCCTTGCGACCAAAAGTCGTCTCAAGACCAAAGTGATCTGCAGGAAAACACTTCTTCTTTCCACAACGAATCTTTTCTTTAAAGACAATATCCCCATGAAGGGGCATGAGGTGACCTTTAACAAAGAGGTGATCAAGAACCCCTTCTGAAGGGTCATCTGGCCGCTGGCGATTAGGGTATGTTGTGAGGTTTTCAAAGGGAAGGTTGACTTGATCAAAGTCACTTAAAAGAGTGGACCTTAGTCTCCTCCACAAAAGATCTGTTCCATTAAGGCGTTCGCTCCCTTGAGGCCCAGGAGGACTCATATTAAAGTCGCCCCCTAGAATAACGGATTCCTCCTCACTGTTCTCAGCAAAAGTAACAAGGTCCTTTAACTGGTTGGCCCTTTGCTGATCATAACTATAGTCTGGGTATTGACTCACTAAATGAGTATTGACCACTTTGACCTGCCCAAGAAGAGGGTGATCTAGCGTGACCATAAGCGCCCCCTTATTCACAGGAAACTCTCCATCTTGAAAGGCACGCTCCACGATGCCATTTTCTTCAAAACTTAGGACCTTCTTATCTTTAAGAGGATGGCGACTTAAAATCATCAGGCCCTTATCAAAACCATAATTCTTAGGAAGAAGAAGTCTTGCCACTCTTGCGATCCACTTAAGCTTAGGGGGCATATCGACTCCCTGACGAAGCTTTTCTAAAAGGCCAATTCTTCCCTCGTCATGAACGACATGGGAAAAGCCACACTCCCTCATCCGTCTTCTGTAACCAACGGTCCAAACTTCCTGTAAGAGGATGACATCATAATATGAGGACCTAAAGACTTCACAAAGCTTCTCTACTCGAGAGACCGTTTGAGGTTGGGTGATCTTTCCAAAAGGAGCAATCGCCCCAATATTGAGCGTAAGTACCTTTAGAGAATGAGATGATTTGGGCATAAAGTGGTGACCTTCTCTCGCGTGGGTAACATGGTCCTCTCCCCCTAGAGGCAGCCATAGGGCCAATAAAAATAGGGAGATAAACAAAAGAACATAACGCATAAAGGCCTCATATCTATTATCGTCACAAATGAAAAGCCACTGTAGAGAAAATACCCCTATCTAGCCCTAATCACGTTTAACATGGTCCTCAAGAATCCATGTTTTTTGGATGGCCTTTAGGGTGATTTCAACCTCTTTGAGGGTAGAGATAATCTTAGAGGTAAATTTGGGGTTGGCCTTAAGCTCATCAGAGATAACTTGGAGGTTATCGAGGACATTTTCCATCAGCTGCTCCCTCTGGGCCAGCGGACCTAAGACCTTATTGGTGTGAACTAGAACATTACCAATTCGTTGCTCTTTAAAGATTTGCTGACGCGCTTCTCGTACTAACTTACGCCCATCCTGCGCCAAAAGATTGAGATTATTCATCGTCGGGTTAATCTTTTGATAAATGGCCGAGATGTCCTCTGGGTTCATCTTTTCCATGCCCTTTGCAAGCCCCTCACTCCAACGGTCCATACCATTAGTTAGCCCCTCTAACCTTTTGAGAATCTTCCCTATCTTTTCACCAGAGATAAGATCTGTGATTTCGGTGGAGTCTTCTCCTGTTACACGAGCTCCATTTTCAAGAAGGGGTGCATTTGGATCACCAGGGATGAGGTTAATTTTCTTTTCTCCAATAACAAAGGAGCGAATTACTTTAGCGATAGTTCCCTCATGCATTTTTTGAGTAAGGGACTCCTTGACTGTAAAGTGCACGAGAATTTTATTATTTTCATCAACCTCTAAAGCACTTACCTCTCCCACCCTGAGACCAGATAAAGTCACTAAGCTTCCCACGGAGAGACCATCGGCACTACTGACAACTGTTGTGTAGGTATTCTTATTTTCAAACCATAAGTTCTTTCGGCCTATAATAACAATTGAGGCTAAGAAAATGACACTTACTACGATCACGCCTAAGAAGGCCTTTTTTTCAATCAGAGACAATTTCATCTCTCTCTCCACTTTTCTTCATGAGTTCTGCCATGGCCACAAAACTTGGCTCCATATTAGCTTTAAAATTTCTATCCATTTGTCCTTTTTTAGCTTCAATAAGCCAATCACAGCTCATTGTTAAAAAAGGAATATGATCACTACCGATGAGAATCGCCCTTTTTTGAGCTCTCTGTTTTTCAAGCCAATCTTTGAGAAGCCTAAGCTCTTGCCATCCAAAATACTCAAAGGGTGATTCTAATAATAAGACCTTTGGGTTTAAAACAACTGATCGTGCTAAGAGAGTTTTCTTGATAACCACACCACTGACTTGGTGGGGTCTTAGCCCCCAAAGCTTTTGAGGTACTTCGAGCTCTTCGAGCTGCTCCTGAGCGAGATGCTCAAGGCCTTGCCCTTCTTTATAATATCCGTGGTACTTGGCAGGAAGATTGACGTTATCAAAGAGGCTCAGGTTTGAAAGCAGACCCTTGCGAGCCCCAGCAAAACCAATCAACTGGCGCCAAGTAATACTGGTCTCCCCCTTCTCTTCAACGAGTGGACTGCCAAAAATCTCGATATGTCCACTTTCAATGCGGCCCAGCCCCATGATCACTTGAAACAAAGAAAAAGCGTAGTTGGGGTCATAAATACCACCAACCTCTCCTGGCCTTAATTCAAAGTTTAAAGGTGATTCCTCTCCTAATAAGCTTTGATCTTTGGCCTGAGCAACAAGGTCCTTTGTCCTAATCGTGGGCTGAATCATCAAATCTTTACTCCAAAGGACAAATAAAAGATCAAAGAAAGAAGGATTTGAATTCCCATTGCAACAAAGAGGGCATCAACGACGGCTTTATTTGTCATAATAGGAACTTCAAAGGAAGCGCCCTTAACTTTAAGACCAGTCCGAGCGGCCATATAGAAAACAATAGCTCCAGTGAAAAAACTTTTTAAAATAAAGAAGAAAATATCTGAGGGCATAAGAGAGCCAGCAATGACACTGAGAAAGCGATCAATCGGCCAGTAGGAAAACCAGTTAATACTGATCCAACTTCCCGCAAGTGAAATAAGCCAGAAGCAAAAAGAAAGACAAAAGAGTGATATCACTCCGGCAGCAATCCTTGGGGCAAGAAGAAATTGATTAATATCGATACCAATAAACTCCAAGGCCTCAATCTCTCTTTGGACAGTCATAGTAGCAAGCTCCGAGGAAACTGCAGTAATACTGCGAGCAATAACCAGAAGAGCTGTTATCAAAGGGGTCAATTCACGAAAGAGAACAAAGACGAGAATTTCTCCTAACTTATTGCCGTCAGTTCCGACAAAGGACAAGGTAAAGCGAGTCTGAAAGGCCACTGCCGCTCCCACAATGGAAGCAATAATCACCACCAAAGGCATTGCTTGAATGAAAGTAAAGTAAACTTGCTGGAGCATGACCCTCAAAAACTCTTTCTTATGAGATTGAGTGCCATGACTTTGATCCTGAAAGTCAGACAAATTTGGTTTCAACATCCTGTCGTCCACGCCTAAATCGTTTAGTGCCTACTATGATAAGCGCTATTGGCCTTTCATGACATCAATTTCCCAAATAGGACCAAAATCGAGCTCACCTTCCTCAAAAAGTTGGCAATTTAAAAGCAAGCGCACTCATTAACAATGAGGGAATTTCAACAGGTTAGACGTTTAATTGACATGTATACGTAAAATTTCCAAGAAAAATCACGATAAGAGTTAAGGTGGGATTATGAAATTATTTACAGAAAAAACTTATAAGAATTACTCAAGTATAAACTTCATCAATATTGTGGGACTTATAGTCCTCTCTCTCCTTTTCATAAGTTGTGAAACGCCAGAAGGTGGCAACTGGGATGATCCAACGATGACTCAACCTGCATTTGGTGGAGACTTTTCTGAAGATGCCCGTTCAGCTGGAAACTCCCTTTTCGGAAATATTGATAACCCCTCTCGCATGCCCTCCGCGAGAGAAATAACTGAAGCCATGCAACCTGATGGAGACTGCACCGGTTGTGCAGCAGCGGCCGCTGCCCGATCGCCTGAACGCTCTGGCCTTAGGTCAGACCCTCGCTACAGCTATTCACTAAAGAACTACCCTCGCCCCTCACATGGTTGTACCTCTTACAATGAGGTCTCTACTAATGAGGCACGAAGATTACTCGCCTCACAAAATCTCGATGTTCGCGCAGCTAGCGGTAGTGGCGCCGTGACAGACCGTGAACTCAGAACAGTAGGTGCGGCCATCAAAAGAGTTCAGGAACTCAATGGTGGTCCTCTTCAAACGGGCATGGGTCCATCCCAAAATGGCGGGCCTTACCCCTTCGTTTTCAAAGACTCTAATGGCTCAAACCAAAGAGTGAATCAAATTAATATTGGTCGAAATACCAGTCGAGGACATACTCACTATGGCAACTCTGTCGCCCAACATGTTCATGAGTGGGCACACCTCATTGGGAATAGTGGTGGATACCCGGCCTACCGCAGGGCCATGGGAGGAGCAGGTTATTGCCTTGTAAGCAATTACGCTGACAATAACCCCAATGAGCAATTTGCCGAAGTCTTTACGGCTTTTGTCACGGAGCCTGAAACTCTTCTTAATAATTCACGTACACCCGAGGCTTGTAGACGTGCCTTTAACTTCTTCAAAAATGAGTTCTTTAATCGTGGCCGTAATGTTGAGAACTGTATCCCTCATCCGTTAAGGAATTAATTCTTTTCTAATGACCTAAGCTCTCAATGATTTTCTTTTGAAAACTCTGAGTGGGAGGACTCAAATCAAAAACCTCCATCCCATGAGAGTTGGAGAGATAAATCATCATAAGGTCATCATCAGGGGTATAGCTAAGAAGAGAAGTGTAGCCCCACTCGTGACCATTATGCCAAATAGTTTTCTTGCCATTTATCGTTTCAATGAAAAGCCCGTACCCGTAATGACCCGATTCTGTTTCAACTTGGGGTGTCTTCATCTGAGCAAGAATTTTTTCATTGAGCTTTCCACTAGGTTTATGAAGCTCATTCATCCAAATTTTTAAGTCTTCCATATCTGAGTAGAGATTATGGGAACCCGTAAAGGTCATAGCATCCCGACAACAACGTTTCTTAATTTTACGATTTTCATCATAGTAATAACCATGGCTCATTTTCTTAATGACTTTCATGCGGTGGTATTCACCAGTATTTCTCATTCTTAAAGGCCAAAGGATATTCTTTTGCAAAAAGCGCTCATAAAAGCTTAACCCCTTATCTTCGATAATTTCTGCCAATATAAGATAACCTAGGTTTGAGTAGTGAAAGCTTCCTGGTTCTTGAAAGAAAATGTCCTTTCCTAAGAGAGACTGATCAACAACTGTTGAAATGAGATTGTACTCACTTGGGCTCATCCACTCTGTGCGTGGAACATCACGAATCAGACCTGCTGTGTGCGTAAGAAGCTGATGAATAGTAATTTGGTTCCACTTTTCTGCTTTTGTTTTTGCATTTTTTGGAAGATCAATGATCTCTGAAACCTTTTGATCCAGACGAAGCTTCCCCTCTTCCACCAAACTTAAGATCAAGTAGGCAGTAAACTGCTTTGTTAAAGAAGCAATCATAAAGCGACTTTGCCAATCGTGGGCCATATCCCACTCACGCACGGCCTGGCCTTCAGTATGTTGAAAGAGAATATTATCGCCCTTTTGAATTAAGACATTGCCACTAAAAGTAAGTCCTCTTTGGCTTGAGCCTAGGATCTTTTGGAAGTCCACCTGAGCATGGGCAGAAGCGACAAAGAAAAGTAGAAAAAAGATTCTCTTAATGAGCTTAACCGTGACCATAGATGGACTCCTCTTAGGTGAAGCCACACTCTATCAAATCCACAATTTTCGTGGTCTTTTATGAAAAATCTTTAGTATTTTAAGGCCATTAAAGTGGCATTCAAGGGTAATTGAGACGGATTTGCAGCTCTTTTGCCGCTCCGTTGTAGGGAAAGGCACATTTTTCAAATGAGGGCGCTCCAAAGCGGATACGCGGGTTATTAGAAAAGCCAAATCCCTCTTTGGGAATACCAAAAGCTCCTCTATTGAGGACAACATCTTCATTCTCATCATGATAGATGGCCACGGCGTAAACACCAGCATCGAGCCCTGTGATAGGGACATTTTTGAGGTTATCTAGGCTTAAGGTCATTAGCTTGGAAGCTTTTCTATAATTTTCAGGAAAGCCTTGAGAGCTAGGCCAAATGGCCACCTGAATGACGCCTCGGTTATTTTTGAGACCTTCGACACTCAGAGAGAGACCCTCTTGAGCAAACCCAAAACTGCTAAAGGTCAATAAGACTAGAGCGAAAATAGTGTGCCTCATAAGGTCCACCCCTAAGTAATAGTGAATTACTTAAAGGGGACCACAGGTAAAGCCAATTGACAATATTATGGACGATGCTTGTCAAAGAAATCTAAGACTGTTTTCAGACCAAGGTTTCGAAATTCATCACTTTCTTTAAAGATTTCATGAAAGCTGTCTTTTAAAGGGACAAAAGTACACAGACCTTTTGAGTAACGATTATGCTTATTGATTTTGTCACAGAAACCAGAATGACGAGAAAGATCTGTTGTTCCATCTTTATAAGGCTTGTACGCACGTAAGTCTCTTGTTCCAGTTAAAATGAGAAGGGGCATATTAGGTAGCTTTTTAATGAAGCGTTTACTTCTCATTTTTTTTAGGAATTTTGTCGTGGTCAGGGTCCAGCTAAAAGTAGAACCACCTAGCTGAAGGCCTTGCCAATTTTCATTGGCCCCGTACTCTTCTTCTTTAATTTTAGACCAATCAAAGCTATCCCACAGGTAGGTCTTAAGGTCATAACGTGCTTTGGAATGCGTCATGAACTTTTCCATTTCCTTAATGTCGTCACTAAAAATGAACTCCCTGCTTCCGGGGCGATAATCTCCAAAGACCCCAGGACGAGCGTAGCGTGCACATTTCTTCTTTGTCAGGCAATTGAGCTTCCCCTGAGCAATGACGCCAGTCTCAGAGTAAATCATATTATTGAGTACACTTGGCTCTTTATTGATAAAACTCAGGTAGTTCACACGGATCATAGAGCCGAGGATAGCTGCTGCTGTAAATGGGTTTTCTGAGCCCTTCTTGTGAAAATAGCCAAGACCAATACCTCCGCCCATAGAGTTTGAGGCATACATGAGTGGAGTTTTCCCTTTAACAAAGCCAAGTTTTTTTAGGTTTTCAAGAATATCTTCAACGGCATAGTCTAAGTCAGAAACATAATTCATAAAATCATCCACATGACTTTTAAAACTATTTTCTAATATCCGAGGAGACAGGCCTTGCCCTCTGTGATCAATCACGTATACGGGTGAATAGCCATTTTTGATAAAGTCTAGTGCTGTTTCATAGTATTCAGGAGAGCCCTCTGCTCTTCCTGGGGCAATCACAAGTGCGCCCTTTTTTCCTAAACCGCAACCAAATTGGGAATAGCGAAGCTTGTAAGAAAGTGGTCCTTCATAGGCCTTTAACGGAGTGGCCACGGCCATCCTCTTCCAGAAGAGTTCTCGAGGTGCCTCTTCACAATACTCAGGCACTTCATAACGATTCACCATCTCATCATAAATATTGGCCTCTTCTAAAGCGTGAGCTGACAGACCGAGACTTAAACCCAAAAGGATACTTTTCAATTTCATAGAGACCTCATTGATTTTGTTTTGGCGATCATAATGAAAAGTAGCCTCCATAGGTCAATGCCGGTCATTTTTTTAGAGATGAAGTGCCTTATTTCACACATTTGTGAAAAGTACTTCTGTCCAATTTCTTTACATATCAGTAATGATTACTGCTATTTAACAGAATAACTCATACCTATGAGAGGATTTTCCCATGAAGCAAATCATCTTACTCTCGACCTTAACTCTTCTGGCACAACCCCTTGATGCTGTTGAGTTTAGAACCTCTTATTCATCAGAGGTTAAGTTGGAGGAAGGTCAAAGCTCTGGTGAGCTTGTCATTAGTCTTCCCCGTGTTAAATTCTCTAGGGCAGAAGCAAAGGTTTCGACAGCACACAGTTTTCTCAATACAGAAGCCTTAAGCAGTAATCATATCCAGCTTTTGGATTATATATGCGTAAATGGTCGTGCCATTATTTTTAAAGGCCACCAACAAAGTGTCTATGAGTCCAAGGTTAGCTACCAAAGTTTCTTTGCCTCAGGTGCTGTTCTTGACTCTCTCTTTCGTAACGCCTTTCAATTCTTGGCAGATAATTTGGGAGCTCCAAGTACCAATGCTCGTAGATTAGCCTGCTCTGAAGAGTTTCTAAAGAAAGCTGACCGTTACAATATCAAAAAGATGAAAGACTTAAGAATAGACCAATTTACTTTGACTAAGAAAGGTTCTAAGAGAAAACCTAAACTTATCATTAAGTGGTAGAGTTAAATCGACTTCAGCACTTCTCTTAAAAAAGCCTCCGCATCAAAAACCAATTGATTTGCCTTATTCTTTCTTCCACTTAGACGAATGAGGTCATTGATCTGACTTTGGCGCAGCTTAGGATTTATTCTCAACGCCATGGCGACAACACCTGCTACAACAGGAGTTGCCGCAGAGGTCATTCCAAAGAAGTGTTCCTTTAAATAGAGGTTATTATTTAATGATTCTGGCTCCTCTCGAGGAGCGATATGGTAGGCCAGACGTTTGACCGGATAGAGGTCCAAACTGCCAGGAGCAAGAATAGAGCCCTCTTCCCACTGACTAAAGCTTTCTAGATCCCCATTTAAATCACAGGCCGATACTGTCATACCTTGAAAGTTCTTATAATGAGGCAATAGCTTTCTTCCAAAACGTTGCGCGCTATTACCACTTGAGGCTATTACGATACCTCCCTCATTAATAAAGTCGTTTAGAAGATCAACAATTTCTTTATTTCGAATCGTCATGGAGAGATTCACTAATTTAACGCCATGTTTTCTCCATAGAGAAAGGGCTTCCTTAAAATCTTCGAGATAAATCCCCTTTGTGAGAAGCTGAATTTTCTCTTGATATGGCACTTGAGTTTGTTGAAGGATTTGGGCCACACTCACCCCATGAGGAGATATGAGAGAAAGGGCACTAGTCTCTTCTTTTAATCTTAGATCTTCGTCGAGGATGATTTTATGACCAAAGAAGCTCACGTCGTGAATGGCCATATTAATTTTTTGGAAAGATCTATTTTGCTCAGCAAAGATGATCTTGGACTCTTTTAAATTGATAAGAGACTCTACCTTTGAAGGTAACTGAGCAAAGCAGGTACTCATTGAGAAAGCAATATTGAAGATAAGAAAAGTGAGCCACTTCATTGCCTGAGTATAGGTCCAGTCAGGAGATTTTTCCTCCATTATGTAAATTTCTCCCCCCTGCTTCACACTCGTGAAAAGGCAGGCCACTACCTATGTAAAAAATAATGACCTTATCCACGAAAGGCCAAGATTCGAAGTAGTCAAAAGCCATCTATTAAAAAGGAATCCGCATGAAGGTTATATTATCCCTTACCCTACTGTTCTTTTCTCAGTTACTCCTGGCAAAGGAAACAACCTGTGAAAAATTTGATCGTGAATTTCGCTGGGGCTATAGCGTCGTTAATCATATTCTGACCTGTAAGATCAAAGGCTCTCAAGAGAGGGATAGAGGTTGTATGGTCATTGGTAAACGCAGTAATGGCCGCCAAACGGAAGGATTTTATACAGTCTCCCGTGATGGTCTAGGTGGCAATATTATTTTTGCTGATAATTTTATGGGGACTATCGATAATTTTTCCTATGAACGCTATAAAAAAGGTGTTCTTACCGACCGTTGGAACTTCAGAACAGAGATTGAGGGTAGAAAAGTCTCCGAAAACTCTTGGGAGATCAACGCTGCTTACTTTAGAAAGGAGCGTGGCTTTTTCCGCTCTTGGAAAATGGACGGTGAATACGTCTATACATGCCAAAGGTATTGATTAGGGTGAGAGGATGGCCTCAAGAGCCTTTTGCAACCCAATATCTTCCTCACGTCTTTTGAGCTCTTCAACTTGAGGAGGGTTTAAAAAGGAACCCTTGTAAAGGTCTGAAACCAAGTGATGGGCGATTGTTGCTACTTTTGCTAGTTTGTGGCCCCTCTTTTGTTGGTCCTTAGGAAGGCGGTGTAAAAAGAGGGCCTCTACAACGACTTCAGTATCCCGTGAAAACTCTAGATCTCTAGCAATCTAGAGAACTTGCACAAGGCCATTCTTGACCTTTCTCACGTCAAAGTTCTCTTGAACAAGATCATGATCATAAGCAGATTGATCTGCTCTAAATAGGTCATGAAAGAGACAGCTCTTTACAAGAACCTCTCTATTCAATTTGGTATTTAATTCCAGCTCTTCTAACACCATAAGAGAAATAAGGGCCATAAAAAAGCTGTGATTCATGATGTAATTTTTGATGGTCAAATCTTTTTCAAGAAAACACCTCAAGGCCTTAGATTCTCCCAGCTTTTTAATGTCCTGTTCGAGGTGCTTACTTGCTTGATCAAGCTTCTCTTTATTGAGGCTGCTCTCCTTTAAAACGGTCAAGTGAAGACTTTTAAACTCCTCGTAGGAATCAACCAAGCTTGGACCGCGGTGAATGTCTCTTCCATGAAGACCTATGGCAGGCCAATGATGAAGCTCAGAAGAAACATCTTTAAAAGGCACGAGAAAGTTTGTTGCTCCCTTCTTCTTCAATTCATGAAGTCGCGCTTCCTCAATAGAAGAGTCAGGATGGGCGTAGGTGATAATTTTATTGTCACTTAAGGCCAAGGACAGACCATAATTTAAAGGAGTATCTTTCCTAACCATCGTTAAGGGAATTGATATATAGCTTTGATCTAAAAGATAGGATGTCAGATCCACAAGCTTCTCAACCGTTTCCGACTTATCAAGGAAAACCAATCGCGAATGAGGGTTACTCCTCCCCTTTAAGATTTCACTTCTCGCTTTTTCAATTTCACTTGAGAGAATAATCAACGGCAGAAAGTGAAAGTCTTTTTTCCACGCCTCAAAAACGAGGTCCCCATTTCCCTCGGGCATATAGAAATCACTTACAATGAGTGTGACTCGCTGACCATATTTTTTGAGAAGGGCGCGCGCCTCTACTCCACTTTCAGCATGGAGAAAGGTCATATGAGGGTGGAGAGACTCGAGAGTCACTTGAATCATCTCTCTTAAATCAGGTAAGTCGTCGACAATTAAAGTAACCAGACAGATTCCGATAGTTACAGTTTGTTATTAAACTAATTATAGTCATTATTCGGATAAAGATTAAGAAATCTTTACCTTTCTTCGGTTTATAGGATCAACGAAGAATGGATATTCGATGGTCATTGTGGACCTAAAAGAGCTTCTCACGGGTGCTCACAAGTGTGAAAACGTAACCTCCCACAATCTAAGAAATATCAGTAGAATTGGAC
>JAUIBX010000324.1 GCA_030427595.1 Bacteriovoracia bacterium
ATGTACGACAACAACCTCGGGAAGCTCTCTTTGCTTATCAGGAGCAACCTCTCCCTCAAGAGGTGACTTGTTATGAGGAAGAAGTTCTCTCTGAGTCTCTCGTCTTGGACGGTGTTTGTTGAGAGATTCAGATCCTCCAAATGTTTGCTTATTGAGCATAGCGATCTTGTCTTTAAGCTCAATTAGTTCACTTTGTGAACTATTTTCAAGCTTCTCATAAAGAATCTTAATTTCTTCTTTAAGAGCAACAATCGAAGAGTCCATGACCTTAATAACTTCATTAAGATACTCAGGGTTTGTTTTTAAATCTGCTCTTAGATTCACCATGGATATACTTCCTCCCACGTTTTTGGATTCTAAGAGTAGCACCATCCATTAGCAAGGCCAACTCTGAGATAGTTATTTTTTGTACTTTTCCAAAGCTGAGAAAGTTCATAATGCTTCCTACCTCCATCCTTTTATGAATAATGACGAGACCTGAACCGTCAAAGTAAATCGCCTTACAAAGCCTCCTTGTTTTATTAACAAAAAGAAAGATAGAGCCTGATAAAAGCTCAAGGTTTATCTCTGACTCGACGATTCCTGCGAGCCCATCGTGGCCTTTTCGCATGTCCACAGGCTCACGGTAAATATAAACTTCAGTTTGGGAGCTAAAGAACATGAGAGCTTACTGAAGTAGCCCTTTAAGGTCAGAGAGTTTGAGTCCCGTGACGACAGTAACTTTAATCTCGGGATTGTCGTCAACGATTATGGCCTTGGAAAAAGAGGGTTCTTTTTTGCGCTGACCATTCTTCCAGCCTGAAAGGGTGGTTGGGTGGATATTAAGCTTCTCTATAAGTTCTTGACGTGGGACACCCTCATTAAGGAGTGCGACAGTCTTTTCCTTAAGTTCTATAGGATAATGCTTAGTAGCGCTGTTCTTTCTGAATTTTTTGAATTCTGTGATAAGTTCGTTGAGTCGTGACATCCATGTCCTCCTATTTTGAATGTTTGCTTCAAGTCTAGGAGGTAGGGTAAGTGACTTCAAGAACCTGCTTCACGCCTGACGTACCTAGCTCCCCCGTTTTCTTCGGCTCGCCAAGTCCTCTTAATCCAGCCCAAGAAACATTTTGCCATGCCCTAAGTGATGGAGGAAAGACGGATTGGAAATTAGCTTACCGCCAAGAGTTACTTGATCTCTTCGGAAATGGGGTCCATGACTATGCGGCCTTCTCTGCTGATTCCAATAATACCTACTACGCTACCGGTTATCACGTCGCCTTTCCGAACAATCAGTATAGTATCAATATCAGGCCATCTGATCTCAACGAATGGAATATCGATGATGAAGGTTACGCTCTCTGCACCCGTATTCCCTAGGAAAAAGAGAGCACTTATCTCCATGACTTAATTCCATAAAATCACATTGCCACGATTCACAGGCAATTTCCCAAGTATCGATAATTTTGACAATCTCTTAACTCATGAAATTTTGATAGGTTTTGCAAAGAATTTATTAAATTCAGTCTTTTAGCCGATGATTAGTATGATGCTGAAGTTAAGCCGTCTCCTTATTGTATTGATTCTTCGCTCTTGCTTACGTGGCGAGAATGCCAACGATGCCTTGAGCGCCAAGTTTGGTCAGGGCTTCTCAGGAGGCACAGCTTCTCAGCGCAACAAGGTTATTGAAATCGTCAAAAGTGATGAATCAAAAATGACGGCAACAGTTATGGATATGGGTGAAAGCCTAACTTTAAAGGCCGTGGTCACCGACCCTTCAGGTAAAGTGATTGAGGCGGCCCCTTGCTATTGGACCATTCAAGGCGCAGACTATTCAGATTCGGATCTTAGTGCCAACAACAATGTCAGCACGACCGTCTTCACACCTTCCAATATCGGGAATCTCGTCATTAGGGCCGTTTACACCGGAAGCCGCACTGACATTTTAGTTGCAGAAGATTCCACCCCCGTTATTGATGTCATCTCAACCGGAGCTCCCTCAAGCATGGTGAAAATCTCAGGCGATAACCAAAGTGCGGTAGTCAACTCCAATTTGATGAGTGAGTTGGTAGTAGAAATTAGAGACTCGGGCGGAAACCCCATCCAGGGTCAGAATATTTCTATGGCCGCTATTGGCGGTGGCGGCAGCATCATTTCAAGTAACCCCAAGGCCTCCGATGTGAACGGGCGTGCTAGCTTCACAGTAAGGGTGGGAACAAGTAGCGGCAGCGCCAACAATATCTTTAGGGCCACGGCAAGTAGCGCTCCCAGTGTGAACGTTGATTTTTCAGCGAGTGCCACCCCCGGAGCACCAAGCGCCATGAGCTTTGCCACCGAACCTGATGGTCTCTTTGCAGGGACCGCTTTCGTTACCCAACCAGTGGTTGAAGTAAAGGATGCCTTTGGCAATCTGGTGGTCTCCACTGGCAATGTCACCCTCACCCGCCAAGCTGGTAGCGGAACTCTTGGTGGCACTAACACTGTCTCACTCTCAAGTGGTCGCGCGACTTTTAGTGGTCTCTCCTATGATACGGCCGAAGCGGGCGTGGTCTTTCGCGCAAGTTACGGAGCCTTATCTGTGGATACTAGTGCCCTTACTGTCAACGCTCCTCCTCCTGGCGCTTGCGTCACCAATGACGATAAGATGTATACAGCCGATGGGGGCTGTAAGGACCTCACGACTGGGCGGGTTTGGAGTGCAGCGACGTCTGGAGAT
>JAUIBX010000085.1 GCA_030427595.1 Bacteriovoracia bacterium
AACCATAGGTCGATAAGGCCTTCAATTTTTCTTTGAAAATCTATATCTCCAATCATTTCTTCGTGGCCAGTAAATCCCGGAATATAACCCTGAAGGATTAAGCGATAACAAAAGCCATGAATAGTACCAACGTAAATATAGGGAATCGATTGCTCTGCGACCTCCCAATAAGACTCTTCCAGCTCCTCTAGCCCTTCGTGAGCTCTTTTCTTGGCCAGCTCAAATCGATTTTGAAGTCTTAGACTTAACTCTCCGGCGGCCTTCTTTGTGAAAGTCATTAAAACAATTTCAGAAAAATAAACTTTAATTTTTTGGGAGAACTCTTCAAGAGGAACTTCTATGTTGTCCCTAGCAAACTTTTCAAAAAGGTAAATAATATGCTCAACAAGAACAAAGGTCTTACCACTTCCAGCACCTGCACTTAATAAGACCCCTCCTTCATGGGCAATAGCAAGCTTTTGCTCATCGTTTGGAATTCTTAACTCCAATGAATCACCACTCATACTTGCCCCCTACTACAGATGGAAGAACCAGGGCAAAACATACAGGCCTGAGAGTCTGCTGGCTCTATAGGAAAATCCTCATTTGAAGTTACAACGTCTTTAAGCTCCAGGTACTGGCCATAAAACCTCTCTAAGTATTCTTGATAATCCTCTTTGAGCTTTTCAAATGAATCTAATTTAAAGAAATTCACCGCCTTAAGTTTTTGACCGAGCTCAGGGTCGAGAGCAAAAAGTATAGAGTTTTTACTGTCTGAGAGATTTATATATCCAAAACATGAAAAGTTTTTTTCTTTTCCCTCTAGAAAATAGAGGTAGTACCACAGCTGAATGGCCCGCATTCCTTGAATTTTATATTTGTCGGGGATTGAGCCGCCGGAACGCTTTAAATCAAAAAGCATTCTGCCAAGAATCTCTGACTCCACAAGAACGTCTGCAGACCCGGTCCCTTCTTCCAAATCCATTTCTTTTTCAAAGAAGAATTTGATATTGGGGTCGATTTCTTTAAGCTTTAAAAACTCCAAAATGGTTTGGCGAGAATAGAAGTAAACCTCTGAAAAGATTTCTTCATAGAGAAGCTTGTCACTTAAAAACTCTTCTTTAAAGGTCTGGGTAATTCTCTTTTCTAGAAGATTATTAAAGAAGTCTTCATCCCAAGTGTTCTTTTCATCTAAGTAGTCCTGAACACAAGAGTGCTCAACATCACCTAACAGCCTCGGGTCGACCTTCTTTATCTTATCCGGCTCTTTCCCTAATCCTAAAATATAGCTGTAGTAGTACTTCTTTGGGCAATCAACCAAAGTCTGCATTCTACTAGCGCTAAGCTTAGATGGCGGGGTGTAATCTTCTAATTTAAAGGTTTTCAGGTTCTCAAGAAGTTTGAGTTCTTCTGCTTGCGGACGTCCTGGGATTTCCAATTTCTCTAACTCAAAGTCCTTTAAAATCTTAACCCAAGCCTGGTCATGTTCGAGTAAACCTTCTTCAAGCGCGAGGTTAATTTGGCTATAAGTTAAAATTTGACGAAGGTGATAGATATAAAAAGAAAAATCGAGTCCCTGTCTCCTTATGGGTCCAAGAGTCACTAAAATATCTTGAACCTCTGGTGGATAATTTACATTACCCCCCAAGGAAAGATCATGACCAGATTGAGCTATAACCAGTGCTCGGTCATCTTCATTAACCTGATAAAGGTCTTTCAAACCTAATATGTGCCCATCCACTTTTTCGAGTAGAGGTAGGTAGAAATTTCTCGGTAAGTTAAGCTGAACAACTTCCCAGATAACAGAAAAATCAAATTCACCTAGTTCACTATTTGAGTCAGATAAAGACTCATAGCTTTCAAGAGTCGCAAGAAAGGTTGATACAACACGGTAGTGCATGAACTCTTTAAAGCTTCCTAACTTTTTACCCTTTATAGTTTCTAAGAGGTACTCTCTTAACTCTATAGCTGATGTTTTCTCATTACGACGCAGTAAAAATGTATGAGTTAAGTTCTCTTTCAATATTTCTAAGGAAGTAGAAAGGTCTTCACTTGGACTTTTAAAATAAAGTTTCTTGGAGTGAGCCTTTAAAACTTCCGTAAAACTTAAGTTCTTTTTGGGAAGAATGAGGTCAAAGTTCTCCTTCTCCTCAAGCTCTTTTATCAGTCTATTGCTGCGCCCTTTTGTGAACGAGTAGAAGGAAACCTCTTTTTTTGAGACATCCTTACTCTCAGACTCATTGATACTATCCGCTTGTGACTTGACCCAATCAATCCAATCCGTAGATAAGGCCTCCTCTAAGACTGGTCGTGGTATTGGGACAATCACTTCAGTAAACTTCCCTAGAAGCTTTATGAACTCTATTTGGTTAGCTGAAAGATGTGAAAAACCAGTAAAAATAAAACCTGGCAGATCTTCATCGGAAAGAACGTCGGGATGGTCCAGGCAGTAATGATAAAGATCTGAGTAAGCCTGATGTTCATCAATAATGTTTTGATTTTCGAGAATGAGCCAAAAAGTTTTCACGGAATCAGAAACAACTGGATGATAACTCTCTAAAACAGTATCTATCATCCCCTTATCTAAGGTAAAGGACCTTAGGTCAGTAAAGAGCTCAAAAGACTGATGAAAGAAGGCCGGGTCCTCCCCTTCAAATTTTATCTTCCATACAGTCGCCAAAACCTGAAGAAGTTCAGATTTTCTCGAAACCTTAGCTTCGGGAAAACACCTCTTAAAAAGATCACTCAAAAACTTAGCAATGGTCGTTGACTCAATTGTCTTTGAATCAGACTTCTCTCTTCTTTTGAGATTTTCTCGAAAAGAATCGGCTACTGTTGGATTAGGACAGATGACATCCCAATTTGCGCGGGACGATAAATCAAAGTTTAGGTAGTTACTATCTAGTAAATTTTCAAAGATATTTACGCTTAATGGCAAAGGGCTCTCCTTTGCTAAAACTTATCACAAAAGGATAGCGGTTGGCATGACTTTCACCTATTGGAAAAGCTCAAATGACACGGTATAAGGTACTTTCAGTGTTTTGGACGCAAGGGGAATATCGTGCTGAATAAAAGCCGCTTACTCAGTTTTATCGACCAAGAAAAAGAATTCACACTTCATTTCTGTGAAGGTCAAAAACTCGTTCATGACCTCGCCATGATCCATAACCTTAAAGGAAAAGGCTTTGCCTATTTTCGTGATTGTGTGTTGTCAGCAATCCCCCTCATTACCCTCTTAAAGTTTAATGAGAACTTGGGCCTCTACATTGACAACAAAACCCCCTACTTTCTTCTTAAGATCGAAATGTCTGAGGCAGGTGAATTTAGAACATTACTTCTTCCAGAAACCTTTGATGAGTTCCCAGATAAACTTTCTGGTGATGCTCGCTTAACTAAACTTGTCGTAGGGCAGCCAACCCCCTACACATCCATCATCAATATCAACGGTCTCAATTTACACCAAGTAGTGAATCAAATCCTCCAAGATTCTTATCAGATTAATGGTGAAATTTATGTGAGTGAAGACGCTGACCAGTCCGCGTTTATTATGCAGCTTCCCCGCAAGAACTGGGACAAAGAAGATACACCTACTAACCCTAAAACCCTGGAAGACTTTAAAAAAGAAGTTTTAAAGGAGCTTCAAGTCCTCTTTAAAAAGGGGATTAATGATGAGGAAGAAATTATTAAACACTTCGAAGGACTAGGGCTTACCAAACTCATTGGTAAAGATCTCGACTTTAAATGTAATTGTAGTTTTGAAAGAATGGTCTCAGGAGTAGAAAGTCTTTTAAGAGGGCACACAGTTGAGGAAATTTTTCAAGGTGATGACTCCATTGAAACTCGCTGTGACTATTGCAAGACTTACTATAAGATTCCTAAAAGTGAGTTCTTAAAAAGTTAAGTTAAAAAGCTTTTGCTCGGGCATCCAAATGAATCGCTCTAGCACTCTCGCCTCTTCATAAATACCGCAGAAATTTTCTGCTCCCTCTCCAAAAGCATATAAGGGACTCTGTAAACGAGTTTTTCGATAGTTCACATGTCGGCCCTTCTTTAAAAATTGAGCCCATTTATAACCTGCACGGGGTAACTCAAATCCCTTAGCCCCACTCGAGCTAACAACAAGTAAAATGGACTGTTTCTCTGCTTCCTTTTGAAAAAACTCAATAAGATCTTCAAGCTCTGTCAGATCTTCTACGAGTTCACTTGTTCTCTTTTTATCGATTTTCTTATCTATAGAAAAAATTCTCGCGGTAAAAAATGTCTTTGCATTCTTTGCGATGAAGGCCTTCCACATTTCTTTCACATTCGTTTGTAGAGGAATAATGCAGGCACCTTGCTGACATGATTTATCGTAATAAACCCCTGGCTGATCTAATCCCGTATTTTCTTGATAGTGGAAGGTTTGAACTTCCCCCTTAGCTGGCCGCTGCAACCAAAGAAAAGAGTTTTTTAAGGGTCTAAAGTCTCCCTTACAGGAGAGGAAGTTATTCAAACTATGTTTGCCGACTTCAGGCCCCTCATAAACCCCCACTTGATAACCGGCATTTTCAAAAAAGCTCCATACTGTTCTACGATCAAAATCCTCACATTTACCTGTGATTTTTTGAGACCCTAGTATTTGCGATAAAAAACCTTTAGCAGCATCAGGCCGCAACTCAAAAAGGTTATAACTCCATAAACTACCAAAGCAGTTCATCTTCTCAACAGGAGTAACTTCCTCAGCATCATCATTCTTCAATTTGAGAAGAGAGAAGTGCTCAGGCTCTAAACCTGCAACTTGGAGCCAAACGATATGCTTACCCTTGCGACCAAAAGTGTGGTCTTTCATTCCCAAGGGTTGTCTTTGAGAACAAGAAGTTATTAACAAAATTAAGATGGCCATAAATCTCATCATGATCACAACGACTCCTCAAATTTAAGATAGAGGTAGAAACATGCACTAAATGCCATCATCCACAGAAGGGGACTTAAATCAAATGTGTCTGTAAAAGCACCTGACCATGTCAAAATAAAGCTAAGAAATGCCAAAATACTTATACAAAAGGCACTAAATATAGTCCCCACCTCTTGATCACGTAATTGCCTCCAAAAAAGAGCAGGATGAATAATACAAAAAATGGCCAAGACGGCTTCTGCAATACGTGGGCTCACGAGATTACTTAGGGTAAGAAAAACTAAACCCAAAAGAAGAATTATTTTTAGCTCAATTTGGTTTCCTCGCTCCTTAGGAATATCCCTTCGTAACTGACTGAGGGTAGTGAAGAGAAGACCGGCCAAAAGCCCCTTGCCCAAAGCCACGAGAGTGAGAGGTCCCGCTAACGGAGCTAGACTCCACTCACTATAAGCAAAGCTTTGCAATCCAAGACCAAAGCAAAGGAAAATGATCAGGTACTTAATCTTAGTTCGGCGCCAAGACAGTAAACCAAGAGCAAGTGAAACGATGGGAAAAGACCACATGGCTAAAACCTTAAGCAAGATGACATCCCCGTTGGAATGTCCATGGTGAAAGCGAAATTTGTCGTTTTATATTCCACACTTATCCACTATCCTAGTAAGTGAACCATCATTATAGCAATAAATTTTCATCGACCCCTAAGGAGAAAGCCCATGAACGCCAACGCAACGCGTGAGATTATGTGGAATATTCCCGCTTCATTCAAGTATGCCATGTACGGTTTATTAGTCTTATCGACATTGGCCATGCTCAAGGGATTCTACAAGAAGTATCAGTTTGTTACTCAAGGTAAGGGCATTAAAGAACTCCTACCTGAACAACTGAACTGGAAAGCCTTTTTAGAAACAGTTTTCTTCACGGGTAAGGTCACCAGAAATACCAATGTAGGGATTTTTCACTCATTAATCTTCTACGGCTTTGTCATTCTCTGGATTGCGACCGACCTCGTCGCCATTCACTACGATACTCCTTTCAAGGTTTTCCAAGGAACAACTTATATTGTCGTTTCTTTTCTAGCAGATATTGCAGGTATCGCCATTCTTGTTGGGATTGCACTTGCCTATCATCGTCGCTACATCAAAAAACCTGATTATCTCGAGTCAACGAACCCAAAAGATGAACTCAAGATGTACGCCATGCTCGTCCTTCTTGTTGTTCTTGGTTATGTTTTGGAAGGCTTAAGAATCTTAGGAAATAATATGCCAATCGGCGAGTCCATGTGGTCACCTGTGGGGTGGGCCCTGGCAAAAGTCTTTGGCGCTTTTGGTTTGAGTGATTCAACCTTAGCACTACTTTATCGAGGAACGTGGTTTCTCCACATGCTTAACACCATGGCCTTTGTCGTTTCTCTAGGGTGGACAAAATTTTCTCACATTGTTCTCTTACCGGTTGCGGCCCTTATAACTCCTAAGAGAAGAGGCGCTGTTCTTGAACCAATGGACTTCGAGGATGAAAATGCTGAAACTTTTGGTCTTGGTAAATTTTCTGAATTAACGATGAAAAATAAGTGGGACCTCCTCACTTGTGTCGAGTGTGGTCGCTGTACCCAAGTGTGCCCCGCCAACAAAGCTGGCAAGCCTCTTGATCCAAAGAAGATTGTAACCAAGGCCCGTGATGTCTCTCTCGCTTCTGTAGCTAGCGGAGAACAAGATCTCGACTTTTGGGCAGAAAACCCCATTTACAATGCAACAGAGCTTGATTCATGTACAACCTGTGGTGCTTGTATGGAAGAATGTCCTGCCAATATTGAACACGTCAATGTGATCATGGAGGCAAAGAGGTACAAAACTCTAACTCTAGGTGAGATACCACCTGCTGCTGCAGATGCTGCCAATAAGGTTCGTGTTAATGGTAACCCATGGGGGATTGCTCAAGACGATCGCTTTAAGTGGGCAGATGGGATGGATGTTCCTGTTATCGAAGCTGGAAAGAAAGTCGATTATCTCTACTATGTTGGCTGTGCAGGCTCATACGATGCTGCCAACCAAAAAGTTGTTAAAGATACAATCATGCTTTTGAAAAAAGCTGGTGTTGACTTTGCCGTAATGGGAAAAACTGAAAAATGTAATGGTGATCCCATCAGACGCTTTGGCGACGAGTATACGTTTTATGAGATCGCCATTGAGAATATCGCCAATATGAACCAGTATGACTTTGGGAAGGTTGTCACTCACTGCCCACATTGCCTTCACACAATTGGAAAGGAATACGCAAAGTTTGATGATGGTGACTTTGAAACAGTTCACCACACAGAGCTTCTGGCTGATCTCGTTAGAAGTGGAAAAATCAAACCAACGAAAACAGTTGATCAAGAGCTTACCTTTCATGATCCTTGCTACCTTGGCCGTCATCATGGTGAATATGATGCTCCTCGAGACATCCTTAACTCAATTCCTGGAGTTAAGCTTAAAGAAATGGAAGACGCCAAAGATAAGGCCCTGTGCTGTGGCATGGGTGGCGGAAATATGTGGTATGAAATTGATGAAGGTGTTCATCTCGCCACCAAACGTCTAGAGGACATTGGAGATACCAAAGCTCCAAAGCTCGCGACAAGCTGTTCCTACTGTCTGATCAATTTCAATAGTTCCAAAGCTCAGGTTCAATCAACAGAAGAGCTTGAAATTGATGATGTTGCCTCAATCCTAGCTCAATCTGTTGAGGACTAGATTAAGGTTATGAGTGAGAAGAAAATACTCTGTTAAAAAACTATTTCCAATTCTGGCCTTCCTTCTGGGAGGTCAGATTTTTTCTAGCATCGCTCAAGACCAACCTCCAGGTGTCATTGAAGGCCTTAAAGTTCTTGTTGAAGACTCCCGTGAAAAACTAAGTAAGGTTTACTCTGATCTTCAAAAGTCTGGTCAAATCATTGAAAACCCCACCCAAGAACAAGTCCAAAACTTAAAGATTTCTAATGTTTTTCTGAGAAGCCTTTTTCTGCATAGTGAAAAGAAATACTTAGAAATGATCGCGCTTAAAGAATGTCATCTTTATGCACTTATCGAAAATAAGCTCCTTAAAAGTGCTCTGGGAAACCTTGACTACCTCATTGTTGAAGAGGCCGGTAGGCAGCAACTTATCAAAGCTGAAACTTATATTGAGCAAATTTATAAATTCAAATGCCAAGCGAATGCGCAGTTTTCTAAAATCTTTAACCGAGCGACGCTTAAGAAAACTGTCATGAGTCTTAAATACCCCGTCCCCAAAACAGAGAAACAATGTGGTCAAATTCTTGAAGACTGGAGAAAGAATGACTACCTTCCCTACCTATGCAAAATACCCCATTTAATTCAACTAGGCGTGATCGCTCAAACTGTCAAAAGTAAAACAAAACGAAATAACATCAACAAGATTAGGGCCCTCAATGAAATCATTCGCTCTGGAGAATACTATAAAAATGAAATCCCTTTCTTCCAACGCTCTTATCTAAAAAACCTATGTGAAGGCGTACAAAGCGACGAACTCTTTTGTCGCCCCTATTTGGCAACAGATGCCTGGACAAGAATTATTAATGGAGAACTCTCTGAAAACCATTTAATTTATAAATGCTTAAACTTTTTTAAAAAGTCATACTCTGAAAATCTCACCGATAATCAAAAGAGAACCTGTATCAAGCGTATGAAAGAAAGCGCATCTCTGTGCATAGACAAAGGCGCCGAAGGGTATTCAAGCCTCTTTCCAAGACCCAACTGTTCTCTCATTTCTAAAGCTCTTAATAGCGGACGCCTTAAAGTTCCTTATCATGACTGCCCAGGGCAAGTTGATAATGGCGCCATCACCAACCTTCATCGAGTGCTAAGTCACTATCTTGACCGGGATATCTCATCTACCCCAGAGACATGCCAAGCCGAGGCCAATCTCACTCTTCTTAACCTTCTCAAAGAAGCTAAGAATACTCGCGGTTGGCCTCTAAAAGTATGCTACTTTGACAAAATTGAATCTAAAGAGATTTGTCATGACTATATACCGGGCTCACTTGAAAAGACCGGGATTTCAGAAGAAAAAGTCGTCACCAAAATACTTCAAAGACTTACTAGCATTTCCACCAGCCAATCATGTCGAGTCGTTGGAAAAAGTCGCTTTAATCCAAGCCTCCTAGAATATAAGAATGGATGCTTTATAGTCTTTGATGAGAAAACTTGCAGTAACGCTTTCTGCCCCAAAGAAATCATTGTGGATGAAAAGAAAGTAACAGGCTTAAAGTTTATTGGCACAACCGAGTTCGACTATGCACCCAATAACTGGAGAGATCAGAAGAAAAGTGGTCTCATGATGATGGAAGACGCCTATAAGCTAAGATCGAAAAAGCTGAGAAACCTAACAGAGCTTGAGGTCTTCTTTAAGAAGAACCCCAAAGCTATCGTGCATGGAATTGGTTGCTCTGAAGATATGCTTCCCCAGTTTTTCAAGCGCCATGAGTTCTCTCAATGCCAACCACTGCCCTTCATCCTTGATGGAGTCATAAAAGAAAATGACAACATGGTCTTAGTAACGAGAACAGCTTTGGATGACTTACACAGCCCAAGGCTCATACCATGGAATTGGATTTTCACAGGGGTCATGAAGTATAAAGCGAAGCATTCTTTAAACCAATGGAATCTTTATGGCATTAAATAGTCTCCTTCTATTCTTGCTATTTATACCGTACCTATCGGCGGATGAAATTGAGCTTCCCGTTCTTACGACCAAGCAGGACATAAGAAATATTCGCTATGTGAGCTCTGATGGAATATATACTTACTATCAAAGAAGTAATGGCACCCTTCAGTTTTCAACAAACTACAAGGTAACTGAAGTCTTATCACTTGCCCCCCAAACAGAGTACACACTTAAAACAAGTCCAACTAAAAAGTACATTCTTGTTGAGGTTAACCCTAACTACCACACCTACCTTGCACCTCGTGACAATCAGGACATCTACCTTATTGAGTACGGCAGCCCGAAGGCGACAAAGGTGGCGAAGGGGAAGATTCTAGGGCTTCATGTTGAAGACAAGTGGTTCTCCTACTTTAACTCTTTTACCAAGCTCCTCACTATTCAAAGTCCTCTTACTGAAAAGCTTAAGCATCAGGTAAAGCTTGCCAATAATAAGAATCCCTACTTTGTTCCAGAGGTAGTGATGAGCGACCAAGACACTGCCCTTTACACTGATATCAATAAGGAAGGTATACCAGGAGTTTTAACCTTTAAGCTCAATTCTAAAAATATTGGTCTCCTTCATAAATCATCAAGTGCAACTAAGAGAATCGAACTTTGCCTCAATGAAAGTAATCTTTTTCTTATGGAGTATGGAGTTGACCCCATCGAGAAAGGCACCGTTATCTATCAGCTTAAGGCAAATGAATTAGATATGAAAAAGGCCAAAACGATTTATCAGTCAAATGAAAATGATCTCGGCAGCCTCGTCTGTACATTAAAAGAGAATACTATCTACTTTATCAAGACCTTTAGGAATTCTATAGGCAAGCTTACTTATGACGCCTATAAAGTTAATCTCGATGACTCAAAGGCACAGCGAATATCAACGGTGAACTTTGCGACAAATATCTTCTTACTCGATCAAAAGCTTTTACTGCCCTATCAAGATAAATACTATATACTTGAAGGAGAAAATAACCTTACGGAATTTGACAAGATTAACAAATCTCCACAATCACAGGCCAAGGATGGCTCATGAATAAAATCATTATCATTTTTTCCTTTTTTCTTCTCTCATTAAGTACTTTCTCAAGTCATTGGACGATTAAAGGCAAGTCACCCTACGAGCTAAAAGTACTTGTTGAGTCGTTTAATATGGCCTTCCTTACTGAAGAAGAAAAAGTTAACCTTGAAAAACAGCTCAAGGAACTCGACGCCTTACTTGGCTCTTTAGAGGAGAAAGATCGCTTTTTCGTAGCAAAATCGAGTGTCTACAAATGGGTACTACAGTCAGCCCCTTTTGCTGAGGTTCCTACAGACTTTCAACTCAATGACTTCAAAACTGCAGATTCTCTGAAGGACCTATCCCCCTTTGCTAAATGGTTACTTCTTTCCATCAAGTCAGATGTTGCAAGCCTTGTTACTCTTCCAGACTATCAGGCTTACCTTAAGGAGCGAAAAGATCGCGGACGGACAATTCGTTATAAAGCAGTCGAAAGAAGAGTCAATCTCATAAGACCGTGGGCATATCTTTATTCAAACTCTAGTGGGGTACAGATTTCACTGCGCCTAATGAAGTACCAATTTATTCTTCTTAAAAATCTTATTTCTCAATATAAACTTTTTCATCGTTTTCAAAACAAAGAACTGCCTAACCCCAAGACAAAGCTTAGCTTCTTTTCACTTGATGATGGCAAACCTAAAAATGAGGATAGAAAACAAGATAAAGTTTTAAGTGAGCTAGACCAAATCATTGAGAAACATAAGAACAAGAATCTCCCCCTACCTGTTAACGACTGGAAGGTTGCTCGCGGTGACAGATGGATGCCCAAAGAAGAACCTACCCTAGATGAGAAAGCCGAAATTAATATCAATAACCCTAGGCCAAACCCAAGCTATGTAGCTCCTAAGAACCTTCCTCAACCTGTTGATGATTGGAACGAATAAATTAATTTGACGGTGGGATGTAGTATTCGCCGTAAGCTAGTTTAAGGGCGACAAGAACTTTCTCAACCATTTCAGGGTCAAATTGCTTGCCCTTATCATACTCAAGAACCTTTATGGCCGTTCTATATTTTTCTTTCTTAGTTTTATTTTTATTTTCCATAACCGTGTTGTCGAAAATATTGGCCATGGCCACGATCATCGCAGGCCCAAAGATTTCTTCTTCTTTGATCCCTCTCGGATAACCATTCCCATTAAATTGCTCATGATGCTGCTCAACGATTTTTACAACTGGTTCTCTTATATTATCAAGCTTCTTAACCGCCTTAGCCCCTTTGGCAGGGTGATCCTGAATGGCTTGGTTGTATTTCATATTTTGCTTATTTTCTAAGACTTCTATTGGCACCTTAAGCTTGGCATAATCATGAAAGAGGGCGCCCATATAAATATCTTCAAGCACCTGGTAATTCCCATGACCTAAAACCATTGCCATAAAAACAGCAACATTGGCCGTATTAAGGGAATGGTCTGCAATGGTTGAGCTGTGTTTGAGCATCTTTGCCAAAACTGCTTGCGAGAGGTCGATTTCTTTGACTTCTATAATGAACTCTTTTACTTGCGATTGAAGAATCTCCGCGACTCCGCTATCCATCTCCATATCCGTAAAAGTGTCGTAAACTTTTTCTTTTATATTTTCGCGCTTCTCAACGAGTTCACGGTGCTCTTCGCCTACCTCTTCCACCATCTCATCGATGACGGCTTTCTTTTTGTCGGCAAGCCATTCCATAAAGGGCTGAACAGAATCCAACTCGATGAAAATGGATTTAAGAGATTTTTGGATAAAGTAGTCGAGCTTTTCACCCTCTAGAGTGTCACCCTTATTTTTAAATTTAATAAATTTACTATCTATCTTAAGAAAGATGTCGCTTATCAGTTCAACTTCAAGCTCAAACTTCCCAACGGGAACAGGAACGTAGGAGTTGCCTTCATTATCTTTTTCGATGTCGATTGCCATACTATTACTATACCTAAATATAGGAAAATAGGTGAAAACAAGGCAGAATCTGACCAGCACCAAACGCATCGCAGCGCTTCTTTATAGTCTTTTACCAAATGTTGCAATTTTGCTATGGTGGCGAGCTAAGAATCTAGCAGTAACTACCTGATATAAGGCTGTGGCAATGGCATTAAGCAAAAAGCCCTACAAAGGCACCCGAGATTTTTTCCCCGCTGAAAAAAGAGTTCAAGATTACCTTTTTGATAAAATGCACCAAACTGCTCAATCTTTTGGTTATGAACATTATGACGGACCCATGATTGAGGAGGTTGAACTCTACAAGGCCAAGTCCGGTGAAGAGCTTATCAACGATCAGATTTACTCATTTGAAGATAGGGGTAAGAGATTTGTTGCGATTCGACCTGAAATGACTCCGACCTTGGCCCGTATGGTGGCCAAAGTTCACAGGGAAGTCCCCAAGCCGCTTCGTTGGTACTCGATACCCAACCTTCTAAGATATGAAAGACCGCAGCGAGGTAGACTGCGTGAACACTGGCAATTCAATTGCGATATTTTTGGTGCCCCAGGAAGAATGGGTGAAGTTGAAATCGTTGAGCTTGTTGTGACTTTCTTAGAGAACTTCGGTGCAACCAAAGAACACTTTGAAGTCCTCATCAATGACAGAACCATTGTTGATGCCATTTTTGGTAAAGTGACCTCAGACCAAGAAAAAGCCTATAGGCTCTATAAGCTAGTGGATAAGTCCAAAAAGGTTCCCCACGAAGCCCTATTAAAAGAACTTAGTGAGATTGATCTTGGCGATGAAGGTGAGAAGAACTTCTTACAGTACTTGGACCTTAAAGGCTTTGAAGAGCTCTTTACTTTTCTCAAAGAACTTAAACTTGAAGAAGCAGCTGAGAGCTTTAAAGAATTTCATGAGGCCATCAAAGGCCAACCTGTTGAAGACTATTTGCAATATGACCCGACGATTGTTCGTGGTCTGGACTACTATACAGGTGTTGTTTTTGAAGTCTTTGACAAACATCCCGATAATCGTAGGGCCATCAGCGGTGGTGGTGCTTACGCTAACCTCCTGCAAATTTTTGATGAACCCTCATTACCTGGTGTCGGTTTTGGCCTAGGTGATGTCACTCTCCAAGACTTTCTCACCTCA
>JAUIBX010000086.1 GCA_030427595.1 Bacteriovoracia bacterium
TTAAGAAAACTTAAGATTACCGCCTTATTAAAGGAAGTTAACAAACTTATATTACTGAAAGACTACAGTATTCGACTCCTTAGACCAGTCAGCGTTGAGGTGTCCCTCTTTGAGGTCACCTTGAAGAAGCTGACGTGAAAGTGGTCGAATCACCATTTGGTTAAAGGCATTGGCCAGCGGTCTCGCGCCGTAATTTTCATCATAACCTCTGTCGCTTAAGACCTTCATCAGATCCTCAGAAAGCTCAAGCTCTATTTTCTTAGACTGAAGTCTATCATTGAGGGCCTTGAGTTGTTTAGCCACCAAGTCTTTCATTACCGATTGATCAAGGGCCTGATAATCAAGGATGGCATCCATTCGCCCAAGGACCTCAGGCTTAAAGTCCATCTCAAGATTCTTCGAGTTTGTGGTCATAAAGACGATGGTGTTTTTAAAATCGATGGTGCGCCCCTTATTATCTGTTAAGCGCCCATCATCAAGGATCTGCAACAAGATATCTGAAAAATCGGGATGGGCCTTTTCAATCTCATCGAAGAGGATGACACTATAAGGTTTCAAACGCACGGCCTCAGTCAAAATCCCACCTTCATCATAGCCCACATAACCAGCGGGGGCACCGATAAGCTTGGCGACAGAGTGCTTCTCAGAGTATTCAGACATATCCAAACGGATAATATTTCTTTCTGTATCAAAGAGAAACTCGGCTAGGGCCTTGGCCGTTTCCGTTTTCCCTACCCCACTAGGTCCTCTAAGGAGGAAACTACCAAGGGGGCGTGATTCATCTTTAAGACCCGCATGAGAAGTCAAAAGGGTTTCAGCAATCTCATGAAGAGGTGCAGACTGACCAAAGACTCTCTTATTGAGATGGCCTTCAAGTTCAAGAATATTATCCTGCTTGTCTTTAAGAATTTTCTCTAGGGGTATACCCGTTTGACGGCTAATGACCGTCGCTACATCTTTAGCCGACAAAGACCACTCATGAACTGTTGATTCAAGTTCGGTTTCAATCTCAGGGATCACAGAGTACTTCAGGCGAGAAGCCGCTTCATAGTCAGCATTCCTTTCGGCCTGCTCAAGCTCAAAGCGGTAGCGGTCCAACTGATTAGTAAGCTCACTCATTTTCTTCATACTAAGAACCTCTTTAGACCACTGTTCCTTTTCTTCACTAAAGGTCTTCTCAAGAGCAGTAATTTCACTATTGAGCTGGTCATCGTCCCCTTCAAACTGCTGCTTGATCTTAAGACTTCTGATTTGATTCTCCATCTCGGCCAAGCGAGGAGGCATGGCCTCAGCACTGAGTTTTAAGGCAGAGGCGGCTTCATCAACGAGGTCGATGGCCTTATCGGGCAGGTTCTTGTCAGTGATGTATTGGTCACTTAGCGTTGCCGCATTAAAGATGGCATCATCAGAAATTTTAATCCCATGGTGGGCCTCAAGCTTGTCTTTAAGACCCATGAGGATCTCAATAGTGTCAGAGACTGTTGGCTCATTGACAGGTACTGGTCTAAAACGACGATCAAGGGCCGAATCACCTAAGATATACTTCTTATACTCATCTTGGGTCGTGGCCCCAATACAGTTAAGTTCACCGCGAGCAAGCGCAGGTTTTAAGAGGTTGGCCGCATCCATGGCGCCGTCTGTTTTACCAGCACCAACAAGCTGGTGCATCTCATCGATAAAGAGGATGCACTCTCCTGCCTGATCCTTGATAAATTTAATAAGACCTTGGAGACGCTCTTCAAATTCTCCACGAAACTTAGTTCCGGCCATCAATGCGCCCATATCAAGGGAGTAAACTGTTTTACCTTGAAGGACATCAGGGACTTGGTTATTGAGAATGGCGAGGGCCAGACCTTCAACAATGGCCGTCTTACCAACACCGGCAGGTCCCACGAGCACAGGGTTATTTTTGCCACGGCGACCGAGGATTTCCATGACCGCACGAATTTCTTTTGAGCGACCAATTACAGGATCTAGCTTTCCTTGTTCTGCCAACTCATTAAGGTTCACAAGAAAGCTTGGCACTTCGCTTTCCCCCTCTCTCTGGTCTTTCATCACGCTATCGTAATCAATATTGAGCTCAGGAAAAATATCAGGCATGAAGCGCAAAAGCTCTTTTTCAGAGACTTCCTGTTTGCCACTTTGAATCGCCAAACTAGATGCGCGGGTCAGCCATTCAGAGAGCTTACCGTTAGCGCGTAAATTTTCAATTGCAATAGATTCTTTCGCCTGAGGCAAAGCCTTCAGTCCGTCTTTTATTTTTTTTTCATAGCTCTTAAGATTTCGACTTAGGAAGGACGAGGGATTTTTATAGAGGCCCCAAAGGAGGTGCAAGGGGTAGACTTCCGTGTTCTTGCGCTCCATGGCCTCGGTGTGGGCAATGTCTAAGGCACCAGCAACGATACTATCAAACTTGTTCATAAAAACTCTCCTCAAAAGGTAGGTGATCAAAAGGATTCATTTCCTTTTCACTTATTAAGATGGTTTCAAAATTGAAATGGTCAAGGGTAAAGAGAAATATCTTGCCCGAAAGCGCCCTTAAGTCATCGTAATTACTTACGAAAAAGGTGCCCAAATTATGTGCCCGAAAACTTTTCACAACTAGGCGAAAAGTGATTAAATCCTTAACCCAAGTTAAAATAAAAACCGATACTTTTGATGTGAAAAAGCTGGAGCTCGTGGTGAAACCTCTTTTAAAACAAACTTTTGCTTTGTTAATAGTGCTGATGATGCCATCAATCCTGGGTCATGTTCATCACCCTGCCGCCGACCAAGGTGGAGCGGCTCTTCAACAATCACCGGTAGATATTCAAACACAAGGTCCCTCAACCTGCGGTAGTCAAAACCGTCAAGGCTTCGGTCATATTGGGCCTGAACCCAATAGAGCTCAAGAAAGCCTAAGGCGACAGTGCCTTGATGAAACCGCTCAAACAGGGGGAACAAACTGTAGCCTAGAACAAATGATGACCCTCTCTGATGAAAATAGAAGTTTTCTTATCAATACTCTCGACGGTACAGTAACAGCATACCTAGAAGGATACTTTAAAGATTTTTTGGCTACAGAGTTGAATAATTTAGGAGAAAGTGTTCCTGATTCTCTCGCAAGATGTATCAATACTCCAGAAAGAAGAACGGACCTTCACGCCACAGAACTTCAAAGCTCTCAAGAATTTGATAATATGCTCTCGGCCATTGTTCTAAATGAAATTTACAATTTTAATCTTGAAAGAGGTCAAAGAAGTTTTGAACCCTATATGGACCGCTTAGGTCATAGCTTTCCTATCCTCTACTTCTCCCGCTCAAGCATCTTAGAAATGATGACCGGTCACAGAGGCATTCCTCTAAGAAATCTTTTGCTAGAAGAGCTTGGCGAAGCTTTCAATGTGAGAACCCATGACGGTCGCGAGCATCACCGCATTATGGAATTGATTAGAAATGCCAGAAAGGATCCAAGTTTTGAGGCGAGAATGATGGAGGCCCATCAGGCGATCAAAGATGATTATGCTGAAGAGATCAAAAGGCGTATGCAAAGTGTCTGTACCGGGGGAATTACTCCCTTTAATATGCAATTTTGGTATCCCCAAGTTTTTAACCAGGCCATTCTCGATATGAATGAAGATGAGAGGGCCGCGGCAAACTTCTTTCTTTGTCGTCGCGCATGGTACTATCAAGACCAAAATACCGATACAGATTGTGATGGTTTCATGGATAATGCTGACCCTGACCCGACAGACCCCTTTAACCCCCTGCCTTTTCAAGTTCAACAAGGGGGTGCCACTCACAACCCACCCTACAGAAGTAGCTACGACTACAATATTCTTCGCCTTGATGGAGAACTAAGATTGCAAACGTCTTTATCGGTAAGGTTTAACGATGTGACACCAGAAGAAGAGATGGCCTTTAGAAATAACTTAACCCGCTGTTCATCTGAACTTTCTCAGCATATGAGGGAAGTTTTTCAAAATATGAGGTCTGATGTTGAACACTACCAAGAGCTTGACCTCAATGTTCAAATTTCATTTACCTTTCCCGATAAAGGTGGCACTGACTTTTATATCCACAGATGCTACTGCACGGATTGTTATAATGTTCCCGACCCAGATAACCCACAAGAGGGTGCCACGATCCCAAGGTCAACTTGTCGTGAAGACCTAAGTCCTGCCCAACAGCAGTCAGTGATCACAACTCTGGGAAGTTTAGATCGTTGGCGTAACCGAGCCGATGCCGCCAATATGATGCCCAACACAAGCTGTCAGACCATTAAGCATGAGATTCTTCACCGTTTTGGCTTACCTGATGAATACACAGACACCCGCATCTATCCCTATAACCAAACCGACTGCAATATCATGGGAGATGCCTCAGCGCTTCCAGAAAACCAAGGTCTTAGACCACGTCAGCTTCAGGAAATAATCAACCCTCGCTTTAATAGAGACGGTTGCTGGTAATTCCCCAACCAACACTCTTAAGCTTGTCAGAGGTGCCTTTTTTTAGCACTATGGGTGGTGTTATTTCATCAAACATCTCCCTGCGTTAATTTTAAAGGGTCGTCCTCATGTTAAAACTTAGGTCACTTTTAAAAAGTCTCCTCCTCTTTACTGTCCTTTTGGCTTCCTTTGGCACAAACGCTGAAAATAATTATCCTGCTGCGACTTTCAAAAGTCCGCGTGATACTTTTCGCTACTTTCTCAAAACAATGAAGGGCTACAAGCTTGGAGATGAAGCCGCTCTTGACCTCGCCCTCAAGGCCCTCGACCTTAGAGGTTTTGATTCCCAAACAAGGCAAATTTCAGGACGAACTGTGGCCATTAAACTCGTCAATACCATTGACCGCCTTGAGTATATCGACTTTCAAAAAATCCCCAGCTCCTTTTCAGAAAATACCTGGGTCTATAAAGAGGAAGAAATCGTCATTGGTAACGAAACCTTTGAAGTGCTGATTGCCATGGACTTGGTGGAAGTCGGTCAGAAAAAAGAAAAGAAGTGGCTCTTTAATCAAAAGACTCTACAAACTATAGGCCTTTATGAGCGTGCGGTAAAAAATCGTGATATCGCCAAGGGCGTAACGGCCTACACCAGTTGGCGTGAAGATATTAAAGATAAGATGCCTGATTGGACGGCCAAGAGATCCTTTGTCCTCCTCAATGGACAGTGGCTGGCCTTAGCTGCCCTCATCTTCTTAGGCTTTCTTACGGAAAGAGTTCTACGGCTCATTATCGTAGGCTTTCTAATCCGCTTTCTTGAAAGAAAAGGTGTCACCATTAGCGACACTCTTCATAAGAGGCTCCTTCTCCCCTTTGGCATTATCATCTTCACTGTCTTTTGGAATTTAGGGGTACGCCTCTTAGAGCTTGATGACGGTATTCTTTCTTGGCTCCTAAGAGGTGGTCAGGTCATCTTTACTTTAGGCTGCGTCTTGGCCAGTTATCAATTGGTGGACTACCTGTGCCTCTATCTCGAAAAGAAGGCGCTTGAGTCAGAGAATAAATTTGATGATATTTTGATCCCCCTTATTAGAAAGTCTTCTAAAACCTTTGTGGTCGCTGTCGGTGTTATCGCTATTGGCGACTCCCTCACTCTGGACATGAAAGGTCTCCTCGCGGGGATGGGAATTGCTGGTCTCGGTATTTCTCTTGCGGCCAAAGACACCATCAGTAACCTCTTTGGTTCATTGACTGTCCTTCTTGATCGCCCTTTTCGCATTGGTGATTGGGTTAAGATTGATGACTCCATTGAAGGAACTGTTGAAGAGGTTGGTCTGCGCTCTTGTCGTATAAGAACCTTTTATAACTCCCTCATCACCATCCCCAACGGGATGCTTACAAATGCTCATATCGATAATATGGGCATGCGAGAGTTTCGTCGTTTTTCTACAACCATTACTGTTCAATACGACACCCCGGTAGAAAAGGTTGAGGCCTTTTGCCAAGGCATTCGTAACCTCATTATGGATAGTCCACACACCAGGAAGGACTACTTCCATGTCTATCTCAACAACCTTGGGGCCCATAGCCTGGACATACTCCTCTATGTCTTCTTTAGAACACCAGAGTGGGCCGATGAGCTTAATGAGCGCCACCGCCTGCTCTTAGATATTCTTAAGCTTGGTGAAAAGATGGGCGTTGAGTTTGCCTTTCCAACCCAAACTCTCCACGTCATTCAGGGTGAAAACCCTCAATATGATGGTAAGCCCCACGCCCCCACCATTGATGAATATGCTAAGGAGTTAGCAACAGGGGTGCGTGCTCAGGACTTTGCTCCCAAAGGCCCACGCTCTAGTGACATTCAAATGTGAGGTACGTGGTACTTTTGCAGAAAGCGCGTCATTTTCAATGACGCGCTTTCTGCAAAAGTACCACGTACCTATTATTTATTAAGAAGATTGGGTCGCACTTTCTTCAAAACGCCAGCGACCCTTTCAATAAATTGGGCTTCATCAAAAGGCTTGACGAGAAAGTTCTTTACGCCATTTTTCATGGCGGCAGCGAGGACGTCTTTATTGAGTTCACCAGAAACGATAATGACATTTTCTAGATTATTAGGGTGATCCTTATCTGAAAGCTCCTTAATAATATCGAGCCCAGATTTCTTAGGCATATTAATATCAAGAAGAATGATGGCAAATTTTTGATTAGAGAGCTTTTTTGAAGCCTCACTACCATCACGGGCCTTAATGATATTGCGAAAGACACCAATATTCTCACAATAAAGTTCGAGAACCTCAACGACTCCACGGTCATCATCAATGATAATTACATCGTCTGTTAAGGGTGCGTTCATGACCTACTTCCTTTAATGATTTGTCACTTTAGTATAAGGTAATTTCCTTTTATTTGGTATCACTTGCAAAACATGCATAAGATCCATAACCAGAAAAAGAGTAAATTACTCGGTCTTAATAATTCTTAAACCTCACAGGGGTAATCAAAGAGGCATTTCTCTTTAACGGTCTTGGCCACTACCTCAGGCACCATTTCCTCCCAGCCTGCTTCATCCTTTTGAATCATTCTCAGAACTGTACGCGACCAGATAGAAAAGTGGTTCTTATCGTATTCAACAATATCTTTCATGCGCTTAATATGAACCATATAATCAATAAGAGGTTTGATTTCCTTATGAACATCTGCATCCTTAGTCGTAAGGATTTTCTTTCCATCATCACTTAAGGCCGGATAAACATAAATATCCGTCTTATGCCCAAAGAGAGCACCAATACCACCAAAGAGACCACCTGGGCGGTCTTGGTATTTTTCGTGATTAAAAACCTCTTGCAGGTTGTAATAACCCATGACAAAGGCCACTCGCTCTTTTGTGTATTGATTGAGATAGAAACTGAGTTCACCATAAGTATTGAAACTTGTGATAAGGCAGTGCTGATCAAGGCTCGCCAAGAGGTCTACTCGTGCGAGAAAATCCTCACTGATCACTTCCCCTCTCTCCTTCAGTTTACTCATAGAAATCTCAGGAATGATCATCAAGCTATCGGAGATGTCACAATCAAACTTCTCACAAAAGACTTTCTTGCCCTTATCAAGCATATCCATATTGAAGTGAGTGGGTGGCCGATATGAGCCACGGCTGACCAAAATATTCTTCTTATAAAAAGAATCTTTTGTTGAGAGAACCTCTCCTTTGGTGCCAAAGAGAATGGCCTCAGTAAAGCCCCTCTTAACCAGTTCCAATGACCAGAGTCTCGGATCATCAGCTGCAAAGCCAGGCCCTGTGACTTTGATGTAATCAATCATGATTCTATCAGTTGAAATATTCTCCATCAGTGCTTTTACAAAGGCCACGCGGTCACAGCGCAAGCGAAAGCAATTGTGAACGAGGTTCACTCCGAGAAGACCGAGAGCTTCTTGTTGCTGTAAATTGACTTGATCAAGCATGCGCACATGAAGAATGACTTGAGAGAATTCTGCACCAGGCTCATGTTGAAAACGAATCCCCATCCAACCATGGCATTCGGAATTATACTTAAAGCTTTTTGCGGCCACTGTATCTGCGAAAGCAAAGAAACAGGTCTCCTTTCCGCGATCACCAGAGAGCCTTTCTATTAATTGGTCATACTCATGCTCGAGCATGGTTTCAAGTCGCTCCTGAGAAACATAGCGACCAGACTTGCCATAAATGGCGTCACTTACGGTCATGTCGTAGGCAGACATCGACTTAGCAATGGTTCCAGCTGCTCCACCGGCCCTAAAGAAGTAACGTGCCACCTCTTGGCCTGCCCCAATTTCAGCAAAGGTTCCATAGACTCTTTGATCAAGATTGATATCAAAGGCCTTTTGAGCAGCATCTAAGGTCCTCTCCATGACCGACTCCTGTTCGTAAAATCAATAATTTAGTGATTTAAATCCATTCTAGGTACTTTTTGTGCCAGTGTGAAGCCTTTTCTACCACCTGTGAGAAAGCTGCCCGAAGCCTAGGCCTCTCTGCTAACCCCTTGATTAACCGAAATCTGGCCTAAATAACCTAACAAATCTACCGAAGACAGCCGATAAAACGGAATATACGCTATAATAGTGTATGACCCGTAAAAAGGGGGAGACGCATGACAGTTCAATCATTAGTAGGAGTTCTTGGAGTTGGCTTAATCTTAGGGCTTATAGCCGGTCAGATTGCCAAAATCAGCGAGGACCGTAGAAAGAAGGTTCCTATTCGCATCAACGACAATAAAAAGAAGAATTCCTAAGTTCCGGGGCCTTCAGGCTCTTCGTCATTTCAAACACTTAGCTAATTAAGACCATCCTGTGCTTTTTACCTAACCTATTGCGCCGCACCATAGCTCTTGATAAATTCCTCCCACTATTGGAGGAGATTACCCATGGGACAAAACCACCCTGGTCACAATGATTTGCACCAAAGAAGCACGCCATCTAAGAGACGCATGAAAAAGCGTTGGCGCGCGACTATTAGTGCCACCATTGCGGTTATCAATTGGGTGACCATGACGCCCCTTCACGGCGGTGAGGAAGATATCTCTAAGAGCATTATTCCTCCCCTGCCCACAGCAAAAGTCATCTATGGGACTGATGATCGCCAGGAAGCGAACCTCTATCCTGATCGCCTCTTTAGAGAGAAGGCCAAGTCAGTTGCCGGTATGGTTTCAAAGAATCGCCTTGCCCCTGACTTTAGAAATGAGAACCTCACTAACTTTTTTAAGAGATCTGCAAAGAGGGCCTTTAACCTGTGTGAAAATGAGCGCTTTGCTCTTCAAAATGTTTTGCCCGTTTGCAGTGGCTTTCTTGCTGCTCCAGACATCATTGTAACAGCTGGCCATTGTGTCGAAACAGAAAGAGACTGCCAAAATTTTTCTTGGGTCTTTGATTACACAGAGGGAACTGAACGCCTTAAGAATGAAAATGTTTACAACTGTAGAGAAATCGTTGGAAAGAGGCTTAAGAGCAACAACTTCACTCTAAAAGATTATGCGGTCATTCGTCTCGACAGACCGGTGACCGATAGAGAACCCCTACCAATTCGTATGCGTGGTAATCCCAATTGGGGTGAAGACCTTTTGGTGATTGGCCATCCTCTAGGACTTCCTCTAAAAATTAGTGACAACGCAGAAGTAAAAATGGGCAATATCTTAGGAATCTTCAAACCCATAAGAAATATTATCAGAAAGAGAGACTTCTTTATGGCCAGTCTAGATGCCTTTGTAGGCAACTCTGGCTCTCCCGTTTTCAACAAAGAGAGCGGTTTAGTTGAAGGGATCCTGATTGAAGGAGCGGAAGACTTTGAAGAAGATCCTGATCTTCTTTGTAACCGCACACTAGTAAAAAAAGATTCAAGCTTAGTTACGGACGAGAAGGTCTTTCGCGCCCGTAAAATTAAACCTCTAATGGATATTCTAAAAGCAAGGGATTAAGCAGCACTTGATTGGGCCTGTAGGGCCTTCTCATAGGACTTCACCTGTGACCAAGTCATCATCCTGCCACTCTTTTCATCGTAAATTTTGAGATTTATACAATGAAAAACATCTTTCATCGTTAAAGTCACAACATTGTGGAAGACACCATTTTCTTTATGGCATTGCTCTAGATTGTAGTTGGGTACTTTATGATTGAGGTGGTGAATATGGTGAAAACCAATATTGCCTGTAAACCACTGCAATACTTTTGGAAGCTCAAGATAGCTACAGCCTTCAAGAGCGGCCGTGTTGTAATCCCAAGCTTTGCCCTTTGACCAGTAAACTTCATCATACTGATGCTGAACGTAGAAGAGAAGACAACCAAGAAGTTGAGCGGTTCCTACAGCAGAGCCCAATACAATGAGGACCTTCGCCCAACCCATTGTATAAATCAGGCCACCAAGGATGGCCGCCAATACGACATTGGTGAAATAGACATTTCTCTTTTCAATGGCGCGGTCTGTTTTCAAAGTAAAACGATGACGAAATTGAAAGAGGAAAATTGGACCAATCCCAAAAGTAATGAGGGGGTGGCGATAGAGATAGTACTTAAGACGATCAAGCCAATTGGCCTCTTCATACTCAGCAAGAGTCATGGTCCACACATCTCCTCGACCTCTGTGATCAAGATCTCCAGAATGTTGATGGTGAGCAGCGTGCTCACGAGTCCACTGGTGATAAGGAGTAAAAGTAAGAATCCCAGTTATCACACCTAGAATGTCTCTCTTCTTTCTCTCTTTGAAAAAGCTGCCATGACCACAGTCATGCATAATGATGAATGTTCTTGTGGTCAAAAGACCTGCAACTAGAGAAAAAGGCAGACTTAGGGCCCAGTGAAAATCGTAAAGTGTAAAGGCCGCGATATAACAGAGAAAAAGAGGGACAAGAGTGTTGACCACTTGGCCCCAACTCTTCTTAGCGTCGGCCTTACAGTAGGGCTTAACAGTTTTTTGAAGATTGATGTCTTTTGCATTTGTTGTCATGGTGTGTACCCATCCCTTTATTGTCATCAGAAACCTCCTCGGTTTCCTTGTTAAAAGGGTACGGCCATTGAGAGCAAATGTTTGTAAAACAACTGTAATAAGGCGTCGGACCAGAGCTAAATATCTAGAATTACAAGACTGAGGAGTTGCGCCCAAGACTGCTATAGGAATAAATTTAATAGAGAAAAAACCACAAAACGCACGCTCGTCCACTCCAAAGTGCCGTTCTTAGCCAATTGGTGCGAATAAGACGTAACACGGCCTTTCTCTTTAAAGAGGGCTCACTCGCGCTACCGATGCTGTTATGGCAAGGCACGCTGATAAAGAAAGTCAGCGCCCAGGCCGCAACAACCAGTAAGAAAAGAAGAACCTGAATACTAGAGCGTTCTTCCATCAAAGACCATAGAGATAACCCCAGCTCTGTGAACATGAGAGGAAGTACAACGAGGGTGATCTTTGGCGTGTAATATTCATGAAGTTTTTCAAGCTCCAAAACCTCGCCCTTTTCGGCGTAAGGTTTAAAGAGCGGATAAAGAACAATCTGCACCACCCAGATCACCCCTGTCATAAGAGTTGTGACCGTCGTTTGGGCAAGCCAAAGAGAATCCTCACTCACGGCCAACTCCCACGCTCCTTAGCGTACTCCCATGAACCTTTCATAATAAGAAAGAAACTAGGCCACCAAATGAGGTCATTAAAAATAATATTGATACCAAAAGCGAGGGGCAGCTTTCCTGTAAGAATCGCTTCAAGAAAACCAATAGGGCCAAAAATTTTTCCAAGGAATCCTACGGCCACAATAGGCCAGTGATGAAAAGGATTCTTGGCCGCCCACCAGTAGCCAAGACCATAGACTCCAACAATCATACCAATACATTGCCAAAAGCCAGGATAGCGTGGCTGATCCATGCCCAACCATTCAAATTGCAGATGGGGAAAGAAAATTACAAATCCTCCCCAGATGATGTTGTATACTGCCGCGGCTTTCAACTGGCCAGACATCCATTTTGGTGCTTTTTCCATAAGGACATTAAACCACAAATGCCTGACCATGGCGCAGACTCAAAAGCTATGCCTGAGTTTTCTTGTTGGCCGTGCAGGCGTTGTCGAATATTTTGTAGGGATCTGTAAAAGGAGACAAGAGGCAGGAGTCCTTCTTTTTGGATACATTAACCTATGGGCAAAAAAACCTTAGGAATCATTTTAGGAAATCAACTCTTTCCACCAGCAACCTTAAAGAACTTTAAGGCCGATTCTTACTTCATGGCCGAAGACCATGAGCTATGCACTCACTTTAAGTATCATAAGCATAAAATCTTACTCTTTTTGGTGGCCATGAGGCGCTACAAAGACGAGCTCAAAAAGAAAGGCCATGCCGTCTCCTATCATGAGCTTCCTTCGAAAAATGCCAAGAAAAACTCCTACATTGAAGTCCTCAAGCAAACAATTAAAGAGGGTGGTTATGACGAACTTCTTATCTATGAAATTGAAGATAAGTTCTTTGAAGAGAAGATTATTGGCCTCGCCAAAAATCTTAAAATTAAATTAACAATTGTGGCGACACCTTTCTTTCTCGTAAGTCGAGAAGACTTTCGCGATTATGTCCAAAGTGTCAAAAAGCCCTTTATGAAAACATTCTATGAAAGGCTAAGAAAGAAGCATGGCATTTTGATGGAAGATGGAAAACCCTGTGGAGGCAAGTTTTCCTTTGATAGCGAAAATAGAAAGAAGCTTCCTGGAAAGGTTGATCCCCCACCATTAAAGCAATTAGACCCCTCAAAAATAGACCACTACCCTGAAGTCTGTGAGCTCATTGAAACGCACTTTAAAGATCATCCAGGCCGAGTTGAAAACTTCTGGGCCGCCACTTCACGAAAAGAGGCCCTGGCCGTTCTGGACCGCTTTATTAAAGAAAGGCTCCCAAGCTTTGGGACTTATCAAGACGCCATTACTTCACGCAGTGACTTTGTCTTTCACAGTGTGGTCAGCCCCTATATCAACATGGGCCTTATTCTCCCCGATGAAGTGATTGCCAAAGTCGAAAAGGAATACCACGCCAATGATAATATCCCCCTCAATGCAGCAGAGGGCTTTATCCGTCAGGTTCTTGGGTGGCGGGAGTTTGTGCGCGGGATTTACCAAGAATATGATGAGGTTCAACAGACGACCAATTACTGGAAGCATGAACGCACCCTTACTCAAGATTGGTATGAAGGCACAACAGGCATTCCTCCCCTTGATGATGCCATAGAAAAGGCGATGCGCTTAGGTTATAACCACCATATTGAGCGCCTGATGGTTGTATCTAACCTTATGCTCCTTAGTGAAATTCACCCACAAGAAGTCTACCGCTGGTTTATGGAACTCTTCATTGATTCAAGTGACTGGGTGATGGGTCCTAATGTCTTTGGCATGGGCCAATTTAGTGATGGTGGAATTTTTGCCACTAAACCCTATATCTGTGGTTCTAATTATCTTCTAAAAATGAGTGATTATAAAAAGGGACCATGGTGTCCTATTGTTGATGGCCTCTATTGGCGCTTCATTGACAAGCATAAGGCATTCTTTAGCGCTAATCCTCGCTTGGGTATGATGGTGCGCACATTAGAAAAAATGGACAAGTCCCGTAAAAATGAAATTTATGCGGCAGCAGATGAGTTTCTAAAAAAGAAAACCGGTCACTAGGGACCGGTCTTCTGTCATTTCACATTTTCTTATGG
>JAUIBX010000325.1 GCA_030427595.1 Bacteriovoracia bacterium
TTATAAAACCTTTCTTGGCAACTCTTATGGTGTTAACGCTCTCACTTTTGGGCGGGCCGCCGGCAAAGAATAGTTTGGCCAAAACCCAGCTAGGTGCTGACTTATCCTATGTCGCACAAGTGGCCTATGAAAGTTATCACGTTTTCCTTTTAAAAGACCGTTGGGAAGAAGAATGTGTGAGGAGTGATGATCCTCAATGCTACACCAAGAAAATTTCACAAAAGGTTCTTCCGGGCACCAACACGGCCGTCATTTTAGGGCTTGCCTCTGATGCCCTTATCATTTTTAAAAGAAAGAAGCGTTTAGAAAGTGAACTTACTTTGAATAAAGAAGACGAGGGGTTTAAGAAGGCCAAAGGAAAGATCTCTGTTCATACTGCCAAAGACCTTTTAGAAAATAATTATACTTTTATGAAATACAATCGTTGTGAACGGGTGCGTGTTCTCGATTTAGTGGGAAGTTTACCCTTGGTTTCTGGACCTTTTACGGCCTATATGCTGCAAATGGTGGATTCAAAAATAAGTGCTAAGTTTGATCGCACCGCAAGCGAAAGGTTAGGGGATCTTAGTAGAGACCTTCTAAGAGAGAAAAAGGCCGCCTTGCTAGAACCAGAACACGGCCGAAAAATAGCTAGTATTCAAGAGTTTCTTAAGAAAGCACCGGCACCATCACAGAGTTGTTCTGATTAATTATTGGCCTTTTGTGAGGCCTCTTCAATCCATTCTAAAAGAAGATAAAGCTCCTCTTGACTAAGTCGCTCGTTGGGATCGGTTGGCATTTCACCACTCTCACAAACCTTATAAATCTCTGACTCTCTGGGGTCATCTAAGTTTACCAGTTTTGGGTTTTTTAGGACCTTTTCAAGATCCTCAAGACCTCTAAGCCCACCACGATTGTTGCCATTTCCATGGCAGCGTAAACATTTAAGGGCAAAGAGGCGTTCTACGCGTGCCGTTGTTGTGGAGGCCTCAAAGAGGGGTTGATACTTTTGTGCGATTCTTTCATGTTCAGCAATCAGAGGGGTGACCCAGCCGAGTAAGGCCCTAGCATTTTTCTTGGTTATGCGCCTAAAGGGGTAGACCAGGAGGTATGATTTAAGCGGCATCGTCCTCTCTTCTACTGAAGACTTGATCGCTTTGAGGAGCGCTACCTGAGGAGGGTTTCCACGGGCCAATAGGGGATAAGTATCTTTAAAATCTAGGGCAATAAGGCCTTCTCTTTGATGCTTATTAACTGGATTGACTCGGGGAAAGATTCGTCCATAAAATGGCAATTTCTCTCTTGAGTCATGACAATCACTGCATTTCTTCTTCACAATTTTTTTAATGCTCTTAAAAGACTCTTTGGCCCTTCTTTCAAGGTTGAGGAGGTCTTCTTGATACTCAACTTCAAGCTTTTTTAGCCACAACTCTCTTTGACGTGCCTCTTCATCTATGGTCGTTTCTTGCTCTTTAATAAGTTTCTCTCCTTTGAAACTGTAGATGAGGGGACCGCGCTCATCACTGCAAGAGGAGGCCATGGTCAATAGCAAGAATAGGGTCAGGGTGAATAGTTTACGCACATCATGTGCATATCAAATGAATTCAAAAGCAAGGAATATAAACCCTCACCCTATAAATAATTTAGGGTAATTCCTACAGGTTTTGTTGAAGGCGATCTTTATTAGGGATAGGGTGAGGTTCACTCTAAGGAAAACTCCATGAAAAAGACCCTCCTCATTCTCACTTTAATTTTAAATGCAAAAATGCTGTGGTCTTTTGAGGTCGAAATTAAAGACAGTCAATCTCTTGCCCTCAATTTCTATCGCGGAGAGAGACCCGCGACTCACGAAATAGCTCTTAACGTCTACCATTTTCCTGAAGAGGAAGATGAGTATCAAAGACTCTTAACAGACCTGCACACGGCCCAAGAATTGGTGGCCAGGTGTGGGATTCAATTGGTCTTAAAGGCCAAGCACACATTGGTGGGTGATCAGGCCTTGAGGGAGTTTGAGTCCTTAGAATTTAACGGCGATAAAATTAGCCCCTATGAATGGGCGCTTTTCTCTCTTGTTAAACCTTACTCCAATGGTATTTTCCTGGTGGAAAGTCTGGACTGGACCATTGGTGCCGATGGCACTGTAGCCGTTGGATATGCTCCTTATATTTTGGATCTTGAACTCTTAGAAACGATTGAAGAGCAAAACTTTCTTTTAGAGTATATGTCTGGTCATTCTGTTTTAGGGCGTGCGCGCTCTTCACATACCTTGGCCCACGAACTTGGCCATTCACTTTTTAACCTACGCCATGTGAATGATCCCACCAATATTATGTTTCCCTATGGTTTTGGTCGCTCCTTAAAGGCAACCTTTAGTGATGAGCAGTGTAAGCGCGCTCAGAATCATCAACCTTGGGTCAAACCTCTTAAAAGCTTGTAAAAGACGTTTTTCTTGAATGGTTGCATCAATAGAGGGATACTGTCCTTGTCCTATTTTATTTATTGATGCGGAGAATTCATGCTTTTTAACCCCTTTAATTCCAAAGTTGGTCTTGCCCTCGGCGGAGGAGCTGCCAAAGGGATTGCCCATATTGGGGTCTTAAAGGCCTTTGAAGAAAAGAATATTCCTGTTCATTGTATCAGTGGCACCAGTATCGGCGCGCTCATCGGCGCCTACTATGCCTTTGG
>JAUIBX010000087.1 GCA_030427595.1 Bacteriovoracia bacterium
CTTCTTCACACGCTCCATGGCATTGTCATGGATTTCTTCTTTGGTTTCGAGTTGGTTGTTGTAGCTCTTTCTCATCTCTTCAACTTGCGAGCGACGCTTCTGTTCCATCTCTTGAATTTGCTTTGAATGTGCCTGGTTGAGCTCAGTGATTGAAGTCATTCTGTTGTAGTCCTGTGGTTGGTCGTGCAGACAATCTCAGTAGAAATATTCTATCGAATAAGACGGTCTCAGGGGTAGAGTGAAATTATTGCGCTTCATTAAGATTTCTTAAAAAAAGTACCCAATACTCTAGTAGAGAATGCGATGAAGCCACTTGGCCGCCCTTTTGGGATGGTCTGATAGAACCCGGTGACCGATGCCATCTTCAAGAGAAAAAGACTTATCCATTGACTTGGGTATTCGGTTATAGAAATGACGATGGGCCGCGATGGGAACAACGGTGTCCTGACAAGCAGTTAAAAGATGAATTCCTAAGGGCAGGTGAGGGATCTCATCAAGGGCCTGATCTGTATCGAGATCCAAAATGCCCAAAGTGAGTTTCGTCAGGGCATGCATTTTATTGGGAGTCCAATTTGTTTTAGGGTTGAGGCGTCCCCTTAAACGGGCCTGCTGAAAATAGGGCGGCAAAGAGTAGGGCGCAAGTCTTTTGGTTAAAGGATTTAAAGAGGCCAAGAAATAGTAGAGGCCAACAAGTCCCGGTTTGTAAGTTTTAAAGTTGGTGACATAGGGAGCAATCAGTCCAAGACCTAAAACCCTCTTGGGGTAATGACCAGTGTAGTGAAGAGCAAGGCCTCCACCATAGGAGAGGCCAACGATGAAGACATGCTCCTTATCGAGCTTTCCTAATAATATTTCAAGCAGTTCGGCCTGTTCATCGAGGGTGATGCGCGAAGTGGGAATTAAACCTTCTTCATCGCGAGTTTTTCCTTGGCCACGTAAATCGATTCCAAGGAGATCCCACTCAGGATTAAATTCTCTAATGAGATTAAAGGCACGTTCATAAAAAAAAACGCTATCGTCGAGACCGGGAAGAACAACGATGGTCTTTGTTTCATGGGAGGCATTACTCTTGGCCGGTCCCTTAATAAGCGAGACCTTGATTGTGCTCTTTCGCCGCCCCTTCTTAAGGGTGACTTCTTCACTCAATTCCACCAGTGGTGGTAAATGAATATCCAGCACCGTTACCTCCTTGTAATTAAACAAAAACCATAATAAAATTATACAAAAGTATAAAAAGTTAGTGCAAGGGAAATCGTCTTACGCTAACGTAATTGTACTGGATAAAGACCATGACCGATAAGGAGGTTGTCATGACTCAATGGAATGAAGTTGCAGCTCAAGTGAGCACACTATGGAAGAAATCATATGAGCAAGGTGCTGAATTCACGACTCGTGTTGGTGAAGAAGCAACTCGTGTGGTTGAAGGCCAGATTGATCAAGCGCGTAAAGTTATGGAGCTTGGGATGGAAACTCAAACTGAGCTTTATAACGAGTGGATGAAGCAAACTGCTACTGCACGCGACATGTGGAGTGAAACAGTTCATTCTTTCGGGAAGACTTTTGAAGCTCCAAAGACAACAAAGGCCAAGGCTTCTTAAGTTAGTCTCCCTCTGACTTAAGGTCTAAAGAAATGGCACTAACGTCCTCTTCTACCTCAAAAGAAATATGGCATCGTCCTTATATTTCTGAGCTATGGAAATTCCCCTTGCGTTTGAGAAATCTGTCTCTTCTCAAAAGCCCTCTTTTTAAAAAGGGTCTCGCTGGGACGCCTCACCAAGAGCTAGGTCGTAGAGGACGTTGCCGTCTCTTAAAGTATTCACCACCAAAAGGCATTGAGCCCAGTGGCGAGTGCCTCTTTATCACGCCGTCACTTATTAACCGCTACTACATTCTTGACCTCTACTCAGGTTGCTCAATGGTTGAGGCCATGGTCGATCGCGGTTATACGGTTTACCTTCTGGATTGGGGGAAACCACGCGAGCATGATCGTTATTCAACCTTAGAAGGCCATATCCTCAACTGGCTCAATTGGGCCGTGGATCAGGCCAAAAGAGATTGGGGAAGTGAAAGGATTCCCATGCTTGGGCAATGTATTGGCGGAACCTTTGCCGCCATTTATAGTGCGCTCTTTCCTGAAAAAATAAAGTCACTCACTCTTTTAACTGCGCCAATTGATTTTCATGTAGAAGGGGCGTTCTATCAGTGGGCCAATGAGGGGCGTGTGAATGTTTCAGAAATGGCAGAAGTGTGGGGCAATATTCGCGCTGAATTTCTCCAACAGACTTTTAAAATGCTAACTCCATTGGGGGAAGTTAAGCAGTGGCAAGGCCTTCTCAAGTCTTCATGGGACCGCCAATTTGTTAAAAAATATGCGGCCATCAATGCTTGGGTGGCCGATCAAGTGCCTTTCCCTGGGAAGGCCTATGAAAAGTTCATTCACGACCTCTACCGAGATAACCTTCTTATCAAAGGAGAGTTTGAACTTGGAGAGCGTAAAGTAAATTTGAAAAAGATAAGTTGTCCTGTTTTTGTCCTCTATGCAAAGAGTGACATTATTGTGCCTCCTGAAAGCTCACTGGCCATTGAGGAGGTTCTTGATACCCATCAGGTAGAGCAGCAAAGTTTGGGTGGTGGGCATATCGGTTGCGTGATTAGTGATCGTCATCAGAAAAACCTATGGCAAAGCTGTGATCAATGGCTTTTAAAAAATCGTGAAGGAAGAAATTATGATCGTAGAAATGCAAAAGAAACTGTGGCGTAATGGCCTCGATTTGACTGAGAAAACCCTTGATACTCTTTATAAGGACAAGGCGTTCTTACAACTTTCATCAATGGGTTTAAATATGGGATTATGGTGGCAAAAATCGTGTAGTAAAGGAGCGAGCTGGCTTTTTAAAGGTCTTAACGTTCCCACAGAGGAACATATCAAGTCTCTGTTAGAGAATCTTCATCGTCTTGAGAGTAAGAATGATCAACAAGAAGATCGTATCAATGAACTTGAAGAAGAGTTGATCTCACTAAAAGAAGAGCTGATTAAGGCGAAGGCCACGAAGAAAGTGACAAAGGCCGATAGCCTAAAAAATACCCTAAAAAATACTAAGAAACCTACAGGTCGTAAAACGGCGAGTTCAACGACTAGAACTCGCGCTAGGAAATCAGAGTCACCTTCAGCTTACTCACACTGAAGGAGCGCTTTTCTGTAGCCTTTTCCAGGGATCACTGAAGTCTGACGAAACATCAAACGACGATCTGTTTGCAGGTACTCTAGTGTGGTGCGCACTCCTTCAGCGATTCGGATGCGAAGTTTGTCGTCACGTTTCTTAAGCTTGTCCTCTACCGCTACAGAAAGGCTGTTGCGATTAGATGTCTCAAGATTGGTTTCCACAATATTTCCATTGACGCCTAGGCTTCTGTCACCATTACCTAGATCTCTAGTGTAGAGGCAAAGCTTGGTTTCAATGACTTCATTTTCATACTTATAGAAGCCATCTTCTGTGCCATCAATGACTTGGTTACAGTAGGCGAGAACCGTTACCTTATCAGACTTGAGATACTCACAAGGGTCAGTAGGGATAATATCTTCTCCTGTCTCAATAGGAGGTAGAGGTTGTTGGGCCTCTGTTAAAACTGGTCCCGTGAAGCGGGCCAGGTCATTGAGGTCATAGTCTGCGTCTTTATAGGTAATGCGATCAAATGAGCTGCGATCCATTCCTTGGGCCACGAAGAATTCTTCTAAGGAGCCATAAGCGGTTTCAAAGTCTTCCTTGTACCACTTAAAGAAGCGTGCCACTTCTAGGTCATCACCTTTCATGTCTACATATCTCTTAATGGACACAGTATTTTTGGTAGCAAAGCTTAATTGCTTTTCAAGGTCCGCTGGGAAGATGGCCTGGTTAAGAAGGGGAGCACGTCCTAAGGCCGCACCATTTGCGAGAAAGTAAAAGCGCGCGTCTTTTACATCACCATTTTCAGAAAAGAGCGGCTTAATATGATTTTTAAGGATGCTACTTAGACTCTTTACTCCATCAGAAAGAGTGATGGTGTCTCTAATTTCGATCTCACCTTTATAGAAGACTTTTGAGAGATCACGAAGTGAGGTGATCATCTTGTCTTCTTGGACATAACCTTTGTTGGCGAGTCTTAGAGCTGCGTAGTTATAAACATTGAGTAGAAAAGCCGCTTGAGTGTCTTTGTCTTCGTTAAGGTAGGCGTAACTGGCCATGCGCTTTTCAATGATACTTACGAGATTAAGAAAGTCGCTATCTCTATTGGTGCGCAACTGGTGCATAGATTTAAAGTTCACGCGGGTATCAAAGGGCTTGTCATCAACAACAGAAACAAAACTCTTAAAGAAGAGATCAAAGAGGTCAAAGATACTCTTTGATTGGTATTGGTCATTATCGACAACCACTTCAGGCACGATGATGTCTACACCCTTTGCGTCCCCTGCATCACTTTCTTCCGTTGTTTGAGTCGAAACTTCCTTTTGAGGCGCTTCAATTTGGGGCGGATCATCCGACTTACAGCCACTGGCCATAAGAATGAGGCAAAGGAGTAAGGTCTTTACTAGAAAGCTTCGTTTGATCATGGTTGTCTCTCTCAATTAGGTTTTGGTGACAGAGATGTACCATAAAGGATTGTGTTATGCGTTAAGTTGTGGGAAGTATTGAAAAAATTACGGCCAAGAGGACCTGTAAATGCCTGATATTTAGAGCCCGGCTACCGGCTACCTGTAACCCGTTAAAGTATATTCCAATCCTCAGCAAGGAACTTCGCTGCACAGAAGCCTGTATCAACGATGTAATTGCCCGAGCGACCACAACCGGCGGCGCTATCAACTGGCCAACCATGAGGGCCATTGGGAATGATCACCTGAGAAGTGACCACTTCACTGCCAGCTTTGAACTCTTCAAGAGTGAGGTTCTTGCCAACCTGACGGCTGCTGTCTGCTTGGGTGTCTGTGCCGTGAACACTAGTCCACTGGTTAAGACTCGCTTGAACATTTTTAGGATTCACTAGATTGTCTCTGGTTCCGTGGATGAGAGTGACGTTGGGGTAGTCACCTTTGTAATCATCAGAAGCTCTGCGAACCATATTGGCGAGGTCATCGCTACTTCTTGAACCACCCATGAACATACACATAAAGGATTGTTGGCCATCAAGAGCGGCACAGCCGTAGCTTACGCCAGAAACCAGGGCACCAGCTTTAATCTTTTCAGGGTAGCTCGCCATAAGAGCTGCGGCCATGGTGGCGCCAGCAGAAAGACCTGTGGCAAAGATTCTATCTTCATCGATGCTGTGGTTTTTAAGCATGTGATCAATCATATTAGAAACGGAAGCCACTTCACCACGACTTCTGACAACATCACCCTCAGAGAACCAAGTGAAGCACTTCATGCCATTATTAGTTCGAGTTTGCTGTGGCATAAGGAGGATAAAGCGCCCGCGATCGGCGATATCTTTCCAGCCGGTATTTTCACCAAAGAAGGTCGCATCTTGCATACAACCGTGAAGAACAACCACCATAGGAGCGTTTCTCTTCACATTTTGAGGCACGTACTTAATCATCGCTAGGTTGCCTGGGTTAGGCCCAAATTGAGAAACCCTTTCAAAGCTTTGTGCCAAGGCCTGCCCTGAAAAGCTCGTGGTTAAAATGGTGAGAAGTAGTAAAAGTTTTTTCATAATTCCATCCTTGCCGTGATGTTAATTTCTACCGTGAAATTAATTTGCTATTACCTGGAAATGATTTGCAACACCTGCTCTTTGACCTGCTGGCGCGCTTCTTTAAGTGTTTTATTACCTGTTGTGGTGACATCCATGATGGCACCAGAAACTAAGTTTTGAATCATCTTTGCCATAGGTGCGGCCTCTTTAACGGGCACCTTCTTGGTGAGCTTATTGGTAAGGATGTATTGAATCCTTTCCACCCCACCGGAGCGGATGCTGGCATGAAGCTCCTTATATTTTTCATCGATGGTACAAAGGTAGTAGAAGAGCAGCATGACGGAGAGTTGTTGGGGGTTTTCCTCGGCCCATAGAAAGGGGGCTTCAGCGTAATTCACCAACATCTCAAGACCGTCTTTAGCTGCTTCAATTTTCTTAATCGACGTTTGCTGATAATTGGCCATGATGTAGCGGATGCAGCCTTCAAAGATGTCATTCTTATCTTTGAAGTGGTAGGCGACATGGGCCCGACGAGTGCCGATCTTCTTAGCGATGGCCTCATAGGTGGTTTTTTCAAAACCAATGGTGGCAATGCAGTCGATGGCCGCCATGATGATTTCCATCTTTTTGAGGTCACCTTTACGGGGTTTAAACTCAAAAAGCTCGTAAATCATTGAATCTACGTTAGGGATGTCGTTCATACTATCTATAGTAAAAAGAAGAGCTAACCTTGGGAAATTTTTGTACTAACGCCTTGTGTTTTTAGTACGTACGTATAAAAAAAATTGACTTTTCCCTGATCTCAATAGAATCTAAACAAATAATTAAAAGACTCCTAACCGAGGGACAAGTTTATGGGTCAGATCGCCGAGCGCGACTTCACTTTAAAAAGTGGAGGCAGCCTTCACGCCATTTTGAGCCGCGGCTATGAAGAAGCCGTGCAAAACAATCAGAAACCAATGCTGTGCTTATCAGGCTTTGGTTGTTCGCACTACAATTTTATTGAGCTTGAAAAGGATCTTGGTGCCGATTGGCCAATGGTTCTCATCGACAACCGTGGCATGGGTAAGTCTTCACCTGTGAGTGAGGACTACTCCTTAGAAGAAGTTGTTCAAGATGCTCTTGAGGTGATGGACCAGCTTGGTCACAAAGAGTTTCACCTTATGGGAATTTCCATGGGTGGATTTCTTTCTCAACTTCTCACTCTAAAACACCCTGAAAGAGTTCTTTCTCTCACTCTTATGTGCACCACAAGTGGGGGAGATGAGTTTATCCCCATGCCAGAAATGACCGAAGAAATGCTTAAGGGCTTCTATGCTCTTCCTGAGCCCACGCGCACAGAGTCTGCGGTTGTGGCCACGGTTCATCCTACATTGAAAGAAAAGGCCTTTGGTCGCTTCCAATCAATTGTTGAGCTGAGACGTTCACACCCCGTTGAGGTTGATCAGGTTCTCAAGCAAAAGCGTGCCGTTGATAAATTCCTTCTTAACAAGCTTCCCCTTGAGTCTATTGCGGTTCCAACCCTTGTGATGACGGGTGCGGAAGATCGTTTTGTAAGTCCTAAAAATGGTGAAATGATTCATCAAAGAATTAAAAACTCTCAATTTGTTTCTATCCCGGAAACAGATCATTTGTTCTTTTTAGAAAAGCCACGCCAGGTGGGCGCGGCCGTGAAGTCCTTTATAGAGGGACTTGATGCAACTCCAGGTGCCAAGAAGGTCGATGGGGCGCAAGGAGCCCAGCTATGAGCCAAAACTACGCAATCAACCTAAAGAAAAGTGCCGTATGGCTACCAGAGACTTTTGAAGACTCGGCCTTTATCGCCAAAGAATCTGGCATCCCTCAAGATGTTGTAGAAAAAAAGATGGGCATCATTAAAAAGTGTCGTGCTCCTCTCGATTGCCACCCCTCTCAAATGGCCATCAATGCCGCCAAAATGGTGCTTGAAGGTGAGGATCCTAACTCCATTGATCTGGTGATTTGGACGGGCTCGGAATATAAAGACTATCACGTGTGGTCGGCAGGCATCTTTGTTCAGCGTGAGCTTGGGCTTAAGAAGGCGTGGGCCTTTGATATGGCCGCACGCTGTTCTTCAAATGTAGTCGGTCTAAAGATTGCCAAGAATATGATGATGGCCGATCCTAAAATCAACAAAGTTCTTCTTTGTGGTGGCCACAGAACTGGTGACCTCGTGAATTACCAAGATCCCACGTCACGCTTCCTTTATAACCTCTCTGATGGTGGAGCGGCCCTCTTGGTTGAAAAAGGGGAAGAGGAACATAACCCCATCCTTGAAAGTTCTGTTATTACTGACGGTGATTTCTCTCTCGATGTCATTATTCCTGGTGGTGGTACTAAGAAAAGAAGCCGTGATGGCCTTGGTGAGTTTGATACTTACCTCACTTGTCCTGATATTCAAGGAATGCGTGAGCGCTTAGCCGACCGCTCGATTGAGAACTTCCTTCATGTTATCAAAGAGGGGGCTCAAGAGTCGATGGCCAAACCCATTGATTACCTCTCCCTCCTTCACATGAAGAAGTCTGCCCACGATGCCATCCTCGAAGGCCTAGAACTTAAAGAAGAGCAATCCATTTATCTTGATCACTACGGCCACTTTGGAGCCCCTGATCAGGTGCTCTCTCTTGGCCTTGCAGAAAGAAGAGGACTTCTTAAGAAAGGGGATCATGTGTGTCTGGCCTCTGCGGGCATAGGCTACACTTGGTCAGCGATTAGTCTACGTTGGGATGGGCCTACCTTTAATCAAACGGCCTTAAATAATTTCGAAAAATAATTTACATAAAAATAGGAGAATTTTATGAAAGGTCTAAATAATAAGAGAGTCATTATCACAGGTGCTGCTTCTGGAATTGGTCGTGCAACGGCCCAGCGTTTTTACGAAGAGGGAAGTGAGCTTGTTCTTGTGGATATGCCTACTCTTGAAGAAACAGAGCTTAAAGCGATGTTTCCTGAGCGAATGACTTATATCCAGGGTAATGTCACCAATAAGGACGATCTCGCTAAAATCCAAGCGGAAATGGATAAGGGCTTTGATGTCATTATCAATAACGCTGGTATCACTCGCGATGCAAGTATCGCCAAAATGACGGATGAGCAATGGGATCAAGTTATTGCTGTCAACCTCACTGCCGTTTGGAAGCTTTCTCAGATGGCCGCGATGAAACTTAAAGAACTTGGTAAGGGTGGCGCTATTCTTAATGCCGCTTCTGTTGTGGCCCACTACGGTAACTTTGGCCAATCAAATTACGTGGCCACTAAGGCCGGCGTGATTGGGATGACTAAGACTCTGGCCAAAGAGCTTGGTAAACACCAGATCCGTGTTAATGCGGTTGCTCCAGGTTTTATTGGAACTCCCATGGTTAAGGCCATGCCAGAGAAAGTCCTAACGATGATGGAGGGTAAGTCTCCTCTTGGTCGTATTGGTGAGCCAGAAGAAATTGCTGCTGCTTATGCTTTCTTGGCCAGTGATGATGCCAAGTTCATTTCTGGAACTTGTCTCAATGTCGATGGTGCACTTGTTATTGGTTAAGAATTTTAAGAGAGCGAGGGGGACGTTTTGGAGCTTCATTATAAAATAGAAAATAGCGAAGATACTCATAGGCCATGGCTTGTCTTTGTGAATGGTCTCTTTGCAGGTCTTCAAAGTTGGGATGAATCAGTTGTTCATTTTCTAGAAGACTTTCGTATCCTTCGTTACGATGGCCGTGGTCAGGGGGAGAGTCCTCGCCCAGTTGCGGCATATTCGTTGAAAGATTTGGTGTCTGACCTTAAAGAACTCCTCGATAACCTCGATATTGAAAAGGCCACTTTCATTGGTCTCTCCAATGGTGGACGAGTGGCCCTTGAGTTTGCGACCCTCTACCCTGAAAGAGTTCGCGCGCTGGTGGCCTCTGATACTTACCATGAACCAAGCCCACTTCTTCAACTCAAACTAAAGAGCTGGCTTCACGCCAATCGTAAAGGTGGACCTACTCATCGCTTTGATGTGGCCACACCTTGGATTTGGGGGGAGACTATTATTCAACAAAGGCCAGAGCTTCTCGATTTCTATCGTGAAAGGGCCGGACTTGAAAAAGTTCATGTGATTGAAGGTCTGATTGAAGGGGCCATGGAAAATCATGTGATTGACCTAAAGAAAGTTAAATGCCCCACACTCTTAACTGTTGGGCGAGAGGATCTTTTAACGCCACCTTTTATGCATGAAAGGATGGTGAAAAAGCTTGAAAAGGGCCTCTTAAAGACAGTTCCTGGCGGTCATGCCAGCCTTCTTGAGTACCCTCTAACACTTAAGAATACTGTGCTTCCTTGGCTTCAGGAGACTCTCAATATTGCTCCCGCCCTTGGGGGGAGACCTGCAACCCTCGTAAGAGAGAGCGTTTAATTTCACGGAAGAAGATAGGAGTTTTAAAAATGGCCTGGATAGAATTTCTCGACGATATCACTAAGAAGTTTCCCACTCACACGGCACTGATTGATCAGGCCACAGAGAGAAGTCTTAGTTATCTTAGTCTTAAAGAAGAAGTTGATAACTGGGCATGGCTTCTTAAAGACCAAGGTGTAACTCGTGGTGAGCGAGTGGCCTACCTCAATACCAATACCCTTGAGCATGTGACCCTTCTTTTGGCGTGTGCTCGCTTGGGAGCCCTCTTTGTGCCTCTAAATTTTCGTCTGGCCCCTGAAGAGTTGGCGGAAATTGTTGAAAGGGTTGAACCCAAGGCCTTTATTGGTCATGGCTCTTGTGATTTACCTTTGAAAAAGGATTATCCTTATTTCAATATCCAAGAGCTCCACCCTCAGGAAAATAGTGAGCGTGGAGCTTTTCCTACTGTTCCAACTAGCATGGATGACCCCCTGTTGATGCTCTTTACTTCGGGTACCACGGGCACACCCAAGGGCGTGCTCTTTTCAGGTCAAATGTTGGCCACCAACCAAAGAGAAACTTGTGCGAATTGGGGCCTTCTTTCTACAGATAAGACCCTCGTGGAAACACCTTTCTTTCATACAGGTGGTTACAATGTTCTATGCCTCCCTCTGATGTCCATTGGTGGCACCAGTGTTCTTGCGAAGAAGTTTGATCTCGACAATGTTTATCAAACAATTGAGGAGCAAAAGCTTTCCGTTTATTTTGCTGTTCCCACTATGTTTCAAATGATTGCTGAGGACGAGCGTTTTAAAAAGTATGACTTCAAGTCCATTCGCTTCTTCATTTCTGGTGGCGCCTATTGTCCTAAAGAGTTGATAGAGGAGTACCAAAAGAAGAACTTGATGTTCAAGCAAGGTTTTGGTCTCACCGAGGTTGGTCCCAATTGCTTTCTCCTCGATGAAGACGATGCTATCAGAAAAGTGGGCTCTATTGGTAAGCCCATGCCTCATAGTGAAGTGAAGCTCTTTAAAGAGGACGGCACTGAAGCAGGCGTTGAAGAAGTGGGTGAGCTTCTGATTCGTGGACCTCACGTTTGTGCGGGCTACTTTAGAGAGCCCAAGCGCTTTGAAGAGTGCACCTTTGATGGTTACTTCAAAACCGGTGACCTCGCCAAGCGTGATAGCGAGGGCTTCTACTATATCGTTGGTAGAAAGAAGGATATGTATATTTCCGGCGGAGAGAATGTTTACCCCGCAGAAGTAGAGAAAAAGATTAGAGGCCATGAAAGTGTTCACGAATGTGTCGTTGTGGCCGTTCCCAGTGACAAGTGGGGCGAAGTTGGTTATTGCTTTCTTCGCTCAGAAAAGGACTGGGATGTGGAAGAGATGCGTGAGTACCTTAACCCGCTTCTTTCTCGCTATAAGCATCCTCATCATGTTGAGATGGTGAAGGAATTTCCACTGTTGGCCAGTGGCAAAATTGACAGAAAAGCGCTGCAGGCAAAGGCAGCTCAAAAGTTCGCATAATTAAGTTTTAATAGGTTGGGACAAACCTAAGGAGTATGTATGACACCAGAAATTTTTAAGTACCTGCTGACAGGGCTCTTTGTATTTGCGACATTCTATTTGTCGTGGATTGGTATGAAGAAGACCAAAGACATGAAAGGTTACGCCATCGGCAATAAGGACATGAATCCCTATCTCATAGGGATCACCATGGCCGCTTCCATTGCTTCTACTGCAACCTTTGTGATCAACCCAGGCTTCGTTTATGTGCACGGATTGAGCGCCTATGTTCACTATGGCATTGCGGCCTCAGCTGGTGTTCTAGTGGCCTTTCTTCTTTTAACTAAAGGCTTTCGCAATATTGGTGATGCTGCTGGTTCACTGACGATTCCTGATTGGATTTACCACCGTTATGGCAATAGGGGCCTAAGCCTCTTCTTTGCGGGGATCAACCTTCTATCGGTGACCTTTGTGGTTTTGATTCTTGTGGGCTGTTCAATCCTTATGTCGACCCTCTTTGGTATTGATCAAAAAGTGGCGCTTACGATTACGCTCCTCTTTGTTTTCTCTTACGTTTTAATGGGGGGAACATACGCTCACGCTTACACTAATACCTTTCAAGGGATCATGATGTTGGGCATTGCTCTCTTTCTCTTCTTTCATGGTATTAAATACTTTGATGGTGGTTTCTTGAATGCCCTTGAGTCCGTAGGTCCTAACTACGCTAAGGTTTTTAATCCCGAGTCACCGCTCTACTATGACTTCTTTAGTGTCTTTGCAGCTGGTTTCATTGTGACTTTCGCTCTTATGATGCAGCCGCATATCCTGACAAAAGTTCTCTATATTAAATCTGATAGTGACGTGAATAAGTTTATCGGAACGACTGTTGTGGTAGGGCTGTGCTTTGCTCTGATTCTCTTTGTTGGATTCTTTGCCAAGCTAAAAGGTCTTGATATAGCTCGCCAAGATGCTGTTGTGGTTCAGTATATTGCTACTGAATTTGGTGCCAGTACTTGGGGACTCTACTTCTTAACCTTTGTGAGTATCAGTCTTCTTGCTGCAGGGATGTCCACTCTTGATGGTATTCTTGTTTCTCTTTCCGCCATGGTGGTTTATGACATTTATCGTCCACTAGCGAAGGGCAATATGGATCCAAGGAAAGGCCTATGGCTCTCTCGTATTGTTCTTATTTGTGTCGGTCTCTTTTCCTATGCTCTGGCCTACAATCCACCGCAACTTGTGGGGCTCTTTGCCCAAAAAGGTGTGTATGGGTTGGCCGCGGCTTCCCTTGTGCCCATCCTCTTTGGAGTTCTTTATAAGAAAGATCTTCCTCTTTGGGTTGTCACCACAGCGGCCATGATCGGTCTCTTTGGTCACCTTATTATGAATTTATTTTTAGGCGTCGCTAACCCTGCTGTGAGTTCAAGTTACGCAATTCTGATGTCCCTCGGATTTACAGTAACGACACTTCTCATTCTCGGGAAGGCCCCCAGCAAGGCCGTCGTCTAATCGGTGCGTGGTGCTTTTGACGCACTGGCGGAAAAAGTACCACGTACCTTCTTTCCGTACCTTCTTTCTTAATTCTTCTTTAGATTTCTATAAGTTCTTTTTGTCTTAGTTTTTTCAAGGTTTTTTATTGGAGCTGCCCTAAAAGTTTTTATCATGTTGTCGATGGACAGCTGATGAGACTTTTTTCGAAATAACATATTCAATGGACCATCTTTGTCGTTTGGAGCTTAATTGCGACTGGAACACTTGGTTTCTTTCACGGATGGCATAATGTCGTCTTCCCTGAACAAAAATCTGTTACCAAGGAGCTCCTGCCTCAAGTTGAAGGTCTAGGGATCACTCATTTTCTTGGGGCAGGCTGTAGCTGCAGTCAGCATATTCTCGATTACCTCGTTAAAAGAAAGCGTTCCCCTCAATATGAAGAGACTGTCGTTTTAATCGGCG
>JAUIBX010000326.1 GCA_030427595.1 Bacteriovoracia bacterium
CTCATAGGGAGCATTGATAAATACTTTAACAGCACTACGAGAAGCCTCATACTTTTGAGTTCCTTGAGCAGATAGGAAGTGGATGCCTCGGTGAACATTAGCAGTCTCATAAGAGTAGTGTTGAGTGATGGCCTCAATGACACTCTTGGGCTTCAAAGTCGAAGCGGCATTATCAAGATAGACGAGTGGTTTTCCATGGACCTGCTGGGTGAGGGCCGGAAAGTCTTCGCGATATTTACTGATGCCTTTTTGGGTCATGGTCTTTCCTTTTAATCCTGACCTAGTTTTTCAAGAGCATACTTTTCAAAGTGATTAAAGAGTTACTCGCTAAGGTAATGTGAAACTTCCTTTTCTGGACAAGAATCTAAGACTTCTTGACCAAAAGCATGACAAAGAATTTTTTGGGCCTGACCACGAGGAATACCACGACTTTCTAGGTAGAAAACCTCTTCTTCATTAATCTGACCGACAGTGGCGCCATGACCACACTTAACGTCATCGGCGTATACTTCGATTTGTGGGCGGGTGTCCACATGGGCCTTGCGAGAAAGAAGGAGGTTCTTATTGAGCTGGCTTGAATCCACTTGTTGAGCATCACGATGAATGACAATCTTTCCAGTAAAAGCACCACGACTTTGATCGTCCATAATGCCCTTAAAGATTTGATCACTCGTCGTGTGGGCCGCTTTATGGTGAATGTGACTAAAGTTATCTTGATGCTGCTCACCTCGTGCCGTGAAGAGACCATTGACAGTGGCGTGAGCGCCCTCACCGTTCACATTGACTTCAATATTGTTGCGGTTAAGAATTCCTGCGGCACTGAAGGTGAGACCATAGAGTTGGGCATCACGGGCAAGCTCAGCTGTCACTTTACCAATATGAATATGGGCCAGTCCTGAAAGAATCGCCTTGCTGTGATGAACATGGGCATTTTGCTCACAATCAATGGCCGTCACGGCAAAACTTTGAGCCTTTTGGTTTTCATGGGAGAAGATCACTTCTAAGAAAGCGGACTCACTAGAAGCCTCAGCTAGAATTTTAAGCTTAGAAAGCGAAGTTCCTTCATCTTGACCTTCATAAATCTGCACGAGATTAACAAGAGGAGCCTTTTGGTTTCTTGCAACCTTTAGAGTGTAACCCTTCTTTTGGCAGGCCATGGTGATGGCCTCGAAGGGATCAGAGCTCTCTTGCTCAAATTGCTTTTCCTCTAAGGTGACTTCTTTGGGAAGGTTTGTTTCTTCCTGATTGAGAATGCCATTGATGAAGACCACTTGGTAGTCTCCTGGGAGATCCTTAAGATTCTTTAGAGGACCTTCAAGACTACGGTCACTTTGTTCTCCGTTAATGAGAAGGTTTGCCATCAAAGAGTTTTCAGTTGAGGTGTATTTATAGTCCTCATCTTTCTTCGTCGGAAGACCCCTTTCAAGAAGTGGCTTCAGTTGGTCTTCACTGGCGCCCGCCTCTTTTGCGGCCTTAAGATAGGCCTGAGTTTTTTCGCTGAGCTTTTGAGGTGTCTGAGCGGTCATTTACTCCTCTCCTTCGATAAGCCAATCGTATCCTTTTTTCTCAAGTTCTAAGGCCAACTCTTTGCCACCAGACTTAATAATTTTGCCTTTATAGAGGACGTGAACAAAGTCTGGAACGATATAATCGAGAAGTCTCTGATAGTGAGTGACCAAAATGGTGGCATTGTACTTAGTCTTTAAAGCGTTCACACCTTTCGCGACAACTTTAAGAGCATCAATATCAAGACCAGAGTCTGTTTCATCAAGGAGACTTAGGCGAGGGTTGAGAACGGCCATCTGGAGGATTTCATTTTTCTTCTTCTCACCACCAGAGAAGCCTGTGTTGACTCCACGATCGAGAAAGCTTTCATCCATTTCAAGAAGCTCAAGCTTAGGTTTGAGGTATTCCCTAAAGGCTTCCTCTTCCATCTCTGCAACACCTTGAGCGGCACAAACGGCATTAAAAGATTCACGTAAGAAAGACAGGTTTGAAACACCGGGAATTTCTACCGGGTACTGAAAGCCTAGGAAAATGCCATTCTTTGAGCGCTCATCTGGCTCGTATTCAAGAATGTCTTGGGCCTTTCCGTTGATATTGTAATTGATCTCACCTGAAGTCACTTCAAAGGCCGGGTGACCCGCAATGACTTTGGCAAGAGTTGATTTACCTGAGCCGTTGGGACCCATAATGGCATGAACTTCACCAGGTTTAACCGTCAGGCTAATGCCCTTTAGGATTTCTTTATTACCTTCGCCTTCGTCAGCGAGTTTAGCATGAACATCTTTAACTTCAATCATCATAAGTAATACCTCTTAAGGGACTAGCCCACAGAATTTTCAAGTTTCATTTCTAATAGTTTTACGGCTTCAACAGAGAACTCAAGTGGCAGTGTTTTAAAAACCTCATTACAAAAGCCATTAACGATGAGGGAGATACACTTTTCCATATCGAGACCACGACTTTGAAGATAGAAGAGTTGGTCTTCACTAATTTTTGTGGTCGATGCTTCGTGTTCAACAGTTGCGGTATTATTTTTAACGTCGATATAAGGGAAGGTGTTGGCCGAACACTTATCCCCAACAAGCATGGAGTCACATTGGGAGTAGTTTCTCGCTCCATAAGCTCCTGGCATGATCTTCACGAGACCGCGG
>JAUIBX010000327.1 GCA_030427595.1 Bacteriovoracia bacterium
GGTCTTTCCTAATTCTCAGGTAAAAATAGGCCAAAGAAGTGGCCTTCTCATAGAAAAATCCCAAATTATTTAGGCTGTGATTTCTGGCAGGACTTCTTCTGGGAAGGCAGGAGATAGAAGAAGGAATATTGGTCACTATGATCTTTGCTCTTAAGTTTACGACAGGGATGATCGATAGACTTAAGAAGATTTCCCTGAGTGCTGCCCTTCTTAGGTAAGAGATAAAGGGACTCTTTAGCTTCTTTCAAGACTTTAAGTGTTGCCTTTGGAATACTCTTTAAGGAAAGCTTACCTACACTTTTACACCACGGAAGTGAAAGCTCTTGGGCCTTAGAAAATGTCACACGCAAAATCTTGCGATTGGGCACTTCTCTTACAACTATGCTCTTATCCACACCATAACTCCATACTGAGGCATACTCCGATGAACTCAAGATGTTCCATGAGCATGGGCCTTCGCCACAAAGCTCACTTTTTTTAACTCTTTTAATATCCTCAAGACAGTGCACTTCTAAACGGAGATCAGCCCCATGGAGAGGAATAAGAGAAAGGCTTAAAAAAAGAAAGCTCATAATGGAGGACAGTTTCATCATGAAGCTATTATAGATTAAAGCTTTGCAAAATCCTAATAAGCGAGATTGGTGTAACTCGCTAGCACAAGACCGTCTTTAGCAAAGAATTCCTTGATGACCTCATTATACTCTGGTGGGTTTTGGCATTTTCCTAACCGCTTGCAAAGGAAATGACCAAAGTTTAACCACGGGGTGGCCACCCTTAAGTAGAATTTAATTTTTCTTTGAGCGTAGGGAGCTGGAAAGTAGCGAAAGCAGTAGTGGATAAAAGACTCAAGCGCGACACCAAATTCTTTGGCCTCTGACTCTGGCGTGTTGGGGGCCTTCTGGCCCTCTCGCCCTAACGGTGTTTCAAGACCTAGAGCTTCTCCAATTTGCCATAAGATCCACGGTCTTGCGGTCAAGGCCCTGCCGATCATCACACCATCACAGCCAGTCTCATTCATCATTCGCACAGCATCCTGCCATACTTGCACATCGCCATTACCAACAATGGGAATAGAAACTCTTTCTTTTAGCTCCCTAATTTGATTCCAGTCGGCACTGCCCCTTCTCTTTTGAGCTGCCGTACGCGGATGAAGTGTCAAAGCACGAGCACCAGATTCCACCAGGCCTTGGCAAAATTGATAAAAGTAATCCTTGTCGTTTTGCAGACCCACTCGCAATTTTACGGTGACAGGCCTTTGACTATTTCTAACGGCCATATCGACGACAGAGGCGGCATATTCAGGGTCACCCATAAGGGCCACGCCATAATTGTGCTTAAGGGCCTTAGCAACTGGGCAGCCCATATTGATATCAATCCCTTGAGTGCCTAGTTTTTCTAAACGCTCAATTGAGCTTTTGATAAAACTCTCCTCATTTCCTAGAAGCTGGGGCACAAGAAGCTGCTGACGGTCCCTTTCACTCACAAGAGTTTCAGGGGTTTCCCCTACCTTTTGATAGGGTAAGCGGCGCGAGTTAAGCATTTCTGTGGGAAAGACAGTGCATGCCCCTTGAGGAAGATAGTCATAGATGAGCTCCCGAAGGGCGACATGACTTAAGCCCACCATGGGCGCTAAAAGAAAGGGAAAATTGAGCTCAGGCCAAAGCTGACCTAATCGACTTTGGCCAACAAGGTCAGGAAGAGTGAGGCCCTTATTCATAGTTTGCTATTTATTTTTTGAGATAAGCTTTTTTGATAATAATATTTTCAACTGGTAGATCTCTAAAAGGTCCGTTACTTCTAGTTGCGACCTTCTTTATACGATTGACCACAGTCATTCCTTTCACCACTCGGCCAAAAACTGTATAGCCATAACCTGCCGGAGTTTCTGATCTAAAATTTAAGGAAGAGTTTTCATTCACATTAATGAAGAATTGCGCAGTCGCAGAATGAGGCTCATTAGTGCGGGCCATAGCAATGGTGCCAATATCATTGAGAAGACCATTATTGGCCTCATTCTTTATGGGCTCATGAGTGTCTTTCTTTTTGAGTTGAGCGGTATAACCGCCTCCCTGAATCATGAAGTTACCAATCACTCGATGAAAAATAGTGCCATCGTAATGTTTTTCTTTTACGTAACGAAGAAAATTCTTCACTGTCTCAGGGGCCTTCTTCTCCTCAAGTTCCAGCTCAATTACCCCACTCGTTGTTTCTAAAACAACTTTAGGTTTTGCCGCAAAAGAAGCTAAAGAAAAGAGAAAGAATAAACTAAAGAAAGCTGTTTTAATTTGAGAAGTCATAGTCATGAAAAGGCCTTTAATAGCGAACTGTTGGTATATAATGCCATTAAATCAAGAAGGCCCACGCTTGGCAATATCTTGCAAGCGCGGGCCCTTTAAATTCTCAAGTTATTTAAGAAATTCGTTTTACTTGGCCACGATGGTCAAAGTGAGCTCTACATCATCATAGATCATTTTATCGCCAAGACCTTTAAAGAAGCTTCCTGATCCATATTTAATATCAAACTTTGTGCGGTCAAACTTGAGTTTGCCAGTGAACTTATTGCCATCTTGTTTAAGCTTTACTGTGTGAGGAACAGTCTTTCCTTTAATCGTGAGGTCACCCTTAACTGTGTACTCTCCACCTTTCTTACCAG
>JAUIBX010000328.1 GCA_030427595.1 Bacteriovoracia bacterium
TCTATGGCATGCTTTTAGAAGCTCATCAGGCCTTGGCAAAAGAAAGAGATACCCCACTGGTCTTTGTGCCGGTTTCTATTGTTCATGAGTATGTTCCTGAACAAAAGTCCCTTGCTAAAGAATTGGGGGGCGCCAAAAAGAGAAAGGAGAGTACTGGCCAGCTTTTAGGCCTCTTTGGTCTCTTTGCTAAACAATTTGGCTCCATCCATGTGCGTTTAGGAAAGCCCCTTCCGGTTGCCCATGACAAACTCGCCACTAATGACGACTCTGAATTTCATAAGAAGTTCACTCAGGATCTGGCGTTTCGTTGCTTTCGAGAAGTGGGTCGCAACATGATGGTCACCCCCACTTCACTTTTGGCCATGGTTTTACTAGACGAGCCTTCAGGCGCCATGGTTTGGCACGATATCATGACCAAGGCCGAGGCCATTCTCAATTACTGCGAAAAATTCAATATTCCCATCACCAAGAATTTACAAAAGGATGCCTTCGCTAAAAGTTTAGAGCGGGCCATGGATATCCTCATTGGTAATAAGAAGATTGATGTTATCGGAAGAGAACATCATGGCAGTCTCTACTATTCTATTAGACAGGAATGCCGTGCTGAGATCCTTTATTTTAAAAATACTATTCTTCACCACTTTTTGATTCCCTCCATTATTGGGGATGCTTGGATCAACCTCTTTAGTGGTCAAATAAATGATGTCAAAGATCTCAAAGACTTCTTTCTCTTTCAAAGACGTCAGCTTAAGCACGAATTCTACTTGCCCACGGTAAAGGAGTTCCTCTTTGGAACCCTGGCCGTTGTTAGTGATGCTATCGGCAGGAGAGTAGGCTCTTTAGAGGAGTTGATGAGTCTTGAACTTCAGGACCTTTACGCTATTGCCTCTAAGGTTGGGATTTTTAATCGCGCTCTGACCTATATTATGGAGGCCTACTATGTGGCAGGCCTTGCCATCGCTAAGCTTGGTCATGACTACCCTGAGGGCTTTAAAATTGAGGCCTATAATAAGATGGTTAAAGAAGTGCATGAGGCCCAAAGAAAACTTGATCGTTTGATCCGTTATCCAGAATCTTACTCGGTTCCCTTAACGAAGTCGGCCCTTAAGTTCTATACCCACGGCCAAACTGTTGAGAATCAAATGGGACTCATTAAAATAAGTGATCCTGGAGCTTTCCAAGAAAATCTTCAACGCCTTGAAAAGAACCTCAATGATCTTTTGACCATCAACATTAGGGTTGTGAAGTCATGATCGGCCCCCTTTCTGCGCCAGTGACGACTATTGCTCCCCATGCTCGCTTAATTTACAGCGATACCTTAACGGCAAAAGATGCATGGAGCCGCTGGCCTGAGAATATGCAGGTCATCGATCGTTTCATCGAGGGTCAGCCCCGCTGAGTCTGGCCAATAGCGCTCTCTATTTATACTTCTTTAATGGAGATCAGGGAGCTCTAGAGTCCCAGGATAAGCCGGTATGGGTAGGGCGTGAGATTACTGGTCATGTTGCTCGCCCAGGATCGGGCCTTAAGGTTTTTGATAGCTTTAAGAGCGAAATTTTTAGTTGGGAGCTGCCTCAAGATCAATTTTCCGCCCTGACTGGTACTGGTCTTTTACAGGTAGGGGCTCAATTGAGGGGGCTTGCAGGTGGAGCTCTTGCTGAGACGTGGCGCGTTGTTTTAGACCCGCTTGAACCTTGGAGCCCATCAGGGGATGTCCATAAAGAATTGCCGCAGGTTACTTTTCAATTTTATAAAAAAGTTTAAAATAAAAAATCTAGAACTCTGGGACATACCCCAAAGCAAATTTTTGGGGAGAACCTAAAACTTTTGCAGGCTTAGGGCCTGTTCAGTTTGTCATATGGGTGTTCTTTGGAGTAATGTTGGACCACTCAAAAAGAGGTCTATGAAGTTTAACCGCACGTTGGAGGTGCCCTATTAGAGACCGCAGAAAAGGCAGAGGCAGAGGACCACAAGGTCCCAGAATTAACGATCAAATCCGTACTCCTGAAATGAGACTTATTGGTGACGATGGCCATGCATTTGGTGTTGTATCCCTTGAAGAGGCCCGTAAAATCTCAGAAGAGCAAGGTCTCGATCTGGTAGAAGTTTCTCCCAACGCTAAACCTCCTGTTGTTAAACTTATTGATTACGGAAAATTCAAATACGATCAGCAAAAGAAGGCGAACGAGGCCAAGAAGAAGCAGGCCCAGGCCCAGCTAAAAGAAATTCAAACTCGTCCCAATATTGAAGCCCATGACCTTGAGACCAAGCTTAAGAAAGTTTACCGCTTTCTTGAGGGCGGAGATAAGGTCAAAATGGTGATGCAATTTCGTGGGCGTGAAATGGCCTACCGTGATGCTGGTCTTGAAAAGTTTAAAGGGATTCTTGAGGGAATTTGCGAATATGGGGCGACCTTAGAGTCCCCACCTAAGATTATGGGGAATCGCATTATTTCTATTCTTGCACCGGATAAAAAGACGCTCGATAAGCGCATTAAAGACCGTGAGAGGGAAGAGAAGGCCAGCGCCATCAACTAAAAACGCTAAGCCGCTAAAAGTATTGGGCTTTCAATGCTGCAGGGTCTACCCCTTGAAGGTTTTACCAAACTTTTAAAT
>JAUIBX010000088.1 GCA_030427595.1 Bacteriovoracia bacterium
AGCACTACCTTATAGTTGATGCCGATAATACCTTCTTGAAAATGATCTTTGGTTCTATTACCAATCTCACCAATATTGGCGGTGGAGATGTTAGTGCCATTGTGCTCTTTGGTGGCGCTCTAGGGGCCATCTATAGTCTTCTTCAGTTTATTGCTGCTCCCATTTGGGGCGTCATCTCTGATCGTATTGGCAGAAGACCGGTACTTTTAGTTTCAGTCTTCTTTTTGGCCTTGAGCTATTTGCTATGGTTCTTTAGCGGCTCCTTTACCCTCTTAATCGCGGCACGCTTTATTGGTGGCATTATGGGAGGTAATATTTCTACGGCCACAGCAGTTGTAGGGGATGTCACCACCAAAGCAAATCGCTCGCGCGGAATGGCCACCATCGGCATTGCCTTTGCTTTGGGATTTATTATTGGTCCTGCCTTAGGGGGGATTCTTTCTCTCGTTAACCTAACGGAAATTTTTCCTGGAAGTGCTGCTTACGGTGTTAATCCCTTTTCAGCACCAGCGGCCTTGGCCTGTGTGCTCTCTTTGTTTAATTTTATTTGGCTTTATAAGAAATTTGATGAAACGCTTCCACCAGAAAAGAGAGGCCAAAGTGAGATTGATCGAAGCATGAACCCCTTCGTTCTCTTTAAGCCTTTACCTTATGCTGGAGTCAATCTCACTAACTTTGGTCACTTTCTCTTTCTCATGGCGTTTTCGGGAATGGAATTTACATTGACCTTCTTGGCGGCTGAACGTCTGAGTTACACCTCAATGGATAATGCTTATATGTTTATCTTTATCGGCTTTTGGATTGCCATGGTCCAAGGGGGCTATGTGAGAAGAAAGGCCTCACAGGTTGGAGAAAAGCGTATGGCGCTTCAGGGTCTCGTTTTTATCGTGCCTGGGCTAATCTCCATTGGTTTTGCGGCCAGTTCTTGGCTTCTCTATCTCGGTCTTTTCTTTTTGGCCGTTGGTTCGTCTATGGTCATTCCTTGTTTGACCTCTCTTGTGAGCCTTTACACTCCTTCACAATATCAAGGAAAGAGTGTGGGGATTTTTCGCTCCCTTGGAGCTCTTGCACGGGTAATTGGACCCATCATTGCTTCCATCGTTTATTGGCAACAAGGTTCAGCTGCTCCTTACTTTATCGGAGCCGCCTTCCTCATTATTCCGTTGGTGATGGTTGCACGCTTACCCGAACCAAGTAAGGATGAAGTTGTTGCTTAAGAGTTAATTAATGATGGCCTCTATGTAGAGATTATAGAGGTCAGTTTCCTTAAAGACTTCGCTAGCACTTTCAAGGCCGGGGTTGGCATTTATTTCTAAGATAAGAAATTCACCCTTTTCTTTAGGGTCTTCTAAAAGGTCAAAGGCAAAGGCTTTGAGTCCAAGCTTCTTTTGGATAGTACGTGCTTGATGAATAAGTTTTTCCTTGGGAAAACTGAGGGACGGGCTTTCTTTGAGTGCCAGAAACTTTGAAAACTCAGCATTTCTTCGCCATTCGTTACTATTTTCGATTGCCACTTTTTCAATAAAGAAGTGACGTTCTCCAAGAACCAAGTGACGAAGTTCTCTTCCTTGGAAATAGGGTTGAATGAGATAGCGTTGGTCTCCTCTTTTTAATGCCTCCTGCCAAAAACTAACAAGCTCACTTTCCTCCATTTTTAAAAGGCCAATCCCTTTATTGCCACGAATGGACTTAACGACGAATTTTTGTGAGGGATTTTTCTTTTTAAGGGACTTCAGTTCATTTGAAGTCAGTGGTCCGCGATGGAGGAGAGTTGGCACCATGGGAAATTGGTTATGAGAAAGCCATAAGCTTTGGGCATTTTTATTGCGTAAGAGCATTTGCGTGCTCACTGGGCAGGCGAGAGCATGGCCCTTCTCTTGGTAAATTTCAGCAAGATGGAGGTCACTATCATCAAATTCAATACCGCTGGTTCGGATGAGAATTAGCGTGCTTTTTTGGTCAGCGAAAGAAAGAGAACTCCCCGAAGTTAGACCTTCCTTTTTGCATAATGTCGTCAACTCGAAGGGATTTACCGTTAAAACTTCACAATTATGGTGACTTGCCGCGTTCTTGAGCCCTTGGATAGTTTTGAGATGGGGTGATTTCGTGAAAACAATTATTTGTCTGAGCAAGGGTTCCTCTTCTACAATAGGGGGAGTTTCGCTAACATTAGCTTAGCGTGGTGTGCCTGACTGGAAAAGGCGCACAGGTAAATGGGCTCCATTTACACTTATTTCAAGTAGGGGAATTTTTGTGGGAAATGCCAACCCGTCAATTTCATCTTTTAAAAAACTAGGGACACTTGCTCTAGGGTTGCTCATTTTGGCGACGACTTTTGGCTGCGGTCAAATTGATATCTCTTTAATAAAGCCTTCTGAAACTAAGGAGACTAAAAAGGTCACAAAGACTGAAGAGGCACCTAAAGAAGTTAAGTCCAAAAAAGAAGTGAAAGGGGTTAAGCAGGTTCCCCATATACCCGTAACAAAAGTTAATGCCACAGAGGAAGAGCAACAAACTTCTCGCATTGAAGAAGCTCAACAAGAAGATGAAAGCAGTGATGAAAAAGAGTCAAAATATCCTCGTTACACCTGGGAAGAAAAATCAAAAATAGTTAAAGAGTATTGTTCAAAAACTGAGAAGACTTTCACCCGCTACGGGTGGGGGCAAAGTAATTGTGAAAACTATGCTTGGCAGTTCGTTCGGACATCAGTGAATGGCGACCCTCTTATTTGGCGTACCTATGGAGAACCGGCCACAGATGATGACCACACGGAAACAACTCTCATTATGTGTGGTGTACACGGAGATGAAATCACTCCTATTAAGTTTTGCTACGATGTTCTTCAGTATATGGAAAAGATCTCCCAAGGAAAGGTCATTGATCCTCATACAAATAAACAGGCTTCTCTAAAGGGTAAGCTTGTCATTGTGGCCCCTCTGGTAAACCCTGACTCCTACTTCAAGAAAAGACCAACTCGAACTAACGCCAATGGTATTGATGTTAACCGAAACTTTCCCACGCGCGACTTTAATAAGCTTGCCATGAAAAGTTGGATTGATCGCTATCGCCGTGACAAAAGACGCTACCCAGGTAAGAAAGCGATGAGTGAGCCTGAAACAATTTTTCAGGTGAACCTCATCTATCGTTACCGTCCAGATAAAATCATCAGTGTTCATGCTCCTCTTACTATGCTTGATTATGATGGCCCAGCCAGTGAACATACGGGTGGTAAGCTTGGCTCACGCGCTAATCAACTCCTTATTCGTATGAGTGAACAGGCAAAAGGCTACCGTATTAAGAACTATCCTTTCTTTCCGGGAAGCTTAGGAAACTATGCTGGCAACGAAAGAAATATCCCAACCTTTACTCTTGAGTTACCAACCTCTGATCCTGCCAAGGCCAACTCTTACTGGGCCCTCTTTAAAGAGTCCATTCACTCTGCAGTCATGCATGAGATTCGTGGTAAAGGCTTCGTTGCCCTCGATCAAGAACAGAACCCCCTCAGAGAAAAGAAGCAGTCTAATAATTAGTCGGTACGTGGTACTTTCTCAGAACTCGCGTCATTTTGGATGACGCGAGTTCTGAGAAAGTACCACGTACCTTATTGAAATCAGGCGAATTGCCTTTTTCTTTTGGCACTTTTTCTAAATCTTTACCAAAATACTCCGAAAAGAACTCATGATTAGACCTGAATTTTAGGAGCCAGGACATGTTAGCGAGTTTTTCGGAATTTAAGTTTTACCAATCGTTTCGTATCCCTGTTGAAAAGGCAGATAATCTGCGCTTTTTGGTCGAAAAGGACACCACCGTTGGTAAAAATGAGTACATCGAAGATGCTACTCTCATTGATATCTCTCTAACGGGACTGGGCTTTTCCACTGCGGAAAGAATCAGTGTGGGAACAGAGCTGGTGATCAGTCTTCAGTTTAAAAAGTATCACCTCGACCTGACAGGGCGAGTGGTTCGAGCTTTTTGTAATGCCATCGATGATGAAGAAATTGTCTACGGTATCGAGATTGATGAAGAGCCAAAAATTAATAAATTCTTGCAACAGTTCATTATGAGTTTTTCGACAGAAAGACTTAAAGAGTGTCTTATTGATTCCGCTCTTAAAGACCGCTACACCAAAGCTTCAGATGGCTTTGAAATGTTCTCTCTCCTTCTTTCTCTCTTTAAAGACATTACTCACTTTGGTGACAAAGAGGGCTTTTTAGAAAGTATGCTAGAAGAAGTGGTTCGTGTGATGAACGCTCACCGTTCTTCTGTCTTTCTTATCAACCCAGAAACCAATGAGCTTGAGGCCGTGGCCGCACTTGGTATTGAGAAAGATACGTTGAAGTTTGATTATCGTTTGGGGATTGCCGGTAGTGTTTTCACCACTGGTGTGGCCCTCAATATTGATACAATTAGTGATAAGACTCGTTTTAATGATTTCTTTGATAAGAAATTTAACTTTGAAACGCGCTCGATTATCTGTCACCCCATTCATAATAGGGAAGATAAGATCATTGGTGTTATTGAAGTGATTAACAAAAGAAATGAAGACCGCTTCACAGTAGAAGACGAAAAAACGATGAAGGTTTTGGCCTTGGTCTTTAGTTCTGTTTTTCATAAGTACAACCCAATGAGTGAATCATCAGCGATCAGACGTTTTTCAAGTCACCACGATCGTGAGCATGTGCTTATTGGTAAGACCCCGCATATGGGTTCACTAAGAAACTCAATTATTAAACTAAAAGACCTAGATAGTCCTGTTCTCATTCATGGTGAGCATGGAGTAGGAAAGAGTCTCTACGGCACCATTCTTCATACTGAAGGGCAAAGAGGCCTTAAAACATTAGAGACAGTTGAATGTAATACTAAGAATATTGATGCTATTGCTCGCCAGTTATGGGGCGAAGAGGATGAGTGTAAGTTAACGAAGTGTCAGGGGGGAACCTTGATTCTTCACGAAGTGTGCGCTCTGCCTATGGCCTATCAAGAGAAACTCTATGAAGTTCTTTCTGAGCGTCGGGTACCGAATAGCAAAATTTCACTGGATGTGCGTATCATTGCCACAAGCACTAAAGACCTTGGTGCAATGGTGGATGAAGGTCACTTTGATAGAGAGCTCTATGAATACCTCTCTAAGGCCTATATTTATATGGAGCCACTAAGAAGAAGAACTGAAGATATTCCTCTTCTTTCAGAGTACTTCTTGAAAATTGAGTGTAAGAAACAAGGTCTACTCCTTAAGAGTTTCTCTCCCAAGATGATGGAGAAAATTCAAGATTACGACTGGCCAGGAAACGTTAAAGAAATGCGCGTGATGGTTGAAAGGGCCGTTCTGTATAACCCAAAGGCCCATGTCATTTCAGAAGTCGAGCTTGAAACTTCAGCGACTCCACTTGTCGATAAGCAAATGAAGCAAAGAATGTTTGGTGACCTCCCTTTTGTAGGTGACTTTCATATTGCTCTTAAAGACCGACTGGCCATTGTTGAGCGTGAGATGATCATTAATGAGATCAAGCGCTGTAATGGTAATAAGTCAAAAGCTGCAAAAGAAATGGGAATCAGTCGTGAAGCCCTTCGTAAGAAGCTCCTCATTTCAAGAGAGGTTCTTGATCAGCTTGAGGATCAATTCCCTGAGCAAAAGAAGAAGGCCGCTTAAGGAGCCAACATTGAAGAAAGGACTTTTAAAAATAGGTATAACAAAGAAGCTCTTTCAAAAAGGACCTCTTTGGCTTTTACCGGGTCTTTCAATCATTTTCCTTTCAGGTTGTGAATTCTTTGGAAATGACCCCAGTGGTGGATCAATTAATCAATACACTAGTACACTGCCACCAGATAAGGCCGAACATGTGCGGGATTCTCTTTCTCGTGGTGACCTCACCAGGGCGGTTAATCGCATGGTTGACCCACCAGTAGATGGTGAGGATTGTGGACCACAGCGTGCTCCGGCCTCGGTGCCTCAAGGAGATTGTCCCAGTGAGCGCTTTGAAAATAAGAGTGTCCTCTATTTAGGAGACAGCCACAGTGTAATGCCCAATAATACTGCTCAAGGTAATGACCAACGCTTTGGCCATGTCTTTGGTGAAAAGTTGCAGGCCTGTGCAGGAACAAGCCTTCATTATCATGCTTACTGTGGTTCTAGGCCTAGAAGCTACACCAATGAAAATGGACCACGAACAGGTTGTGGTGCCACTTCTTGGAGTCCTGAAGGGTTTAATTATCAAACCTCTAATGATGAGGCACCTAATCTCTCCGAAATGATGGAAGCGGCTCAGCCCCAGGAAGTTGTGATCAATCTCGGTGACAATATGTTTGGTTGGAGAACGGTTGACGGCAAAAGAGAAGCCTATGTTCCTGATCCTGAGCGTCTTATCCTTGAAATTGATTCTATGATTGATCAAGTTCCAGAGGGAGCAACATGTTCTTGGATTGGACCTACTTATCATGCTGAGGGGACTCTTTATAGAAAGTCTCTTTTGGCCGTTGATCAATTCTATGCTGTTTTACAAACAGCGATTCAGGGCCGTTGTCGCCTCATTGACTCTCGCCCCTTTTTCACAACCACATCACCTAATGATGGTCTTCACCTCATTCCTAGTGAGTCTAGTCATTGGGCCAGTGAAGTGTTAGAGGCCCTTGGGGATTCTCAATAGTCACAGAAGTAATTAATGAAAGCTCAACAAGATAGTCCTTTCTTTAGGACTCTTTCTAAACTCGCACAGGTAGATGCCTTGCCAAGTTCCTAATTGTATTTTTCCATCAATCACCGGAATGCTGAGGCTTGTTTGGGTGAGGACAGTCTTCATATGAGAGGGGCTATCATCTGGACCTTCATCAGTGTGCTCAATAAAGCTTAGGTTCTCTGGGGCCAGGTGCCTTAGGAACTTTTCAAGATCGCGACAGGCACTAGGGTCATAGGCTTCATTGATTGTGAGGGCACAGGAGGTGTGCTTGATAAAAAGATGAAGAAGACCGTTTTGATCGGTCTTTTCGCTCGTGTTTTCTGTGAGCATTTCTTTGAGTTTTTCCTGTACTAAGAAAGTGATGTCAGTGAAGCCTTCGCCGGAGGTCTTTTGAGTGAGAGTTTTATACGCTTTCATAGCTCCATTTTGCGAAATACCAAGCAGAGATTCAAGGGAAAAGCTAAATAGATTTAGGGAGTTACCCGATAAGAAGGCATGCAAAGTTTCTTCAGTCAGATTTCCCTCAAGGATGCGGTGGACATTCTCATTGTCACCTTCTTGATTTATCAGGGGCTTCTTATTGTCTACGGCACCCGTGCCGTTCAAATGCTTACAGGAGTCGGTATTCTTGTTGCACTCTTTTGGGTTGGGCACTCTTTTCAGCTCTATTCTCTTAACTGGATTCTTGATCACTTCTTTGATTCCTTCTTTATTATTGCCATCATTATTTTTCAGGACCAATTTAGAAATGCCCTGGCTTCCTTTGGAACCGGTCGCCGTTTCTTTGGTCTTTTTAAAGACGATGAAGACTTTTTAGAAATCAATGAAATTGTAGAGGCCTGCCAGGCCCTCAGTCGGGAAAAGATTGGCGCCCTTATTGTGATAGAAAGAAACCATGGTCTTATGAACTTTCTTGCCACAGGATCCTCTTTGAACTCTCAAGTTCACTCGGATCTTCTCTACGCCCTTTTTCAATCGAGCTCACCCCTTCATGATGGCGCTGTCATTATTAGTAAAGGCCGCCTCGCTGGAGCAGGTTGTTTCTTACCCCTCACTCGCAATGTGGAAATTGATCGTCACCTGGGTACTCGTCACCGTGCTGCCTTAGGGGTGACAGAAGATACCGATGCCGTTGCGATAACCGTGAGTGAAGAAACGGGGAAAATGAATATTGCTGTTGGTGGAATTTTCTATACCTGTGAAGACTCCAAGAGTTTACGCCAATACCTCAAGCACCTCGTGAAAAGAGAAAAACTTGATGAAACCTTGGTACCCATCAAATTTAGGGATCATATTTCATGACAGAAGAAAGTCGCTCACGCCACATTCTTAAAGTGATCTCTCTGTTTGCTGCGGTTACTTTGTGGTTCTATGTTCTCAATTCAGAGCCTCTTGAAGTTGAAAAGAGGGTGGCCCTCACTTTTATTACCCCTACGGATTTGGCGATAAATGTTGAAGTCCCTAAAACGGTTAAGGTTAAAGTGCGCGGTTCGCGTGCCTTTGTCCAAAATATGGACCTTTCTCAAGAGAAGATGATCGTCGATCTGCGCGATTATCCTTACCGCCAAGAAACTTTCGCTGTTACCTTTGAAAACAATATGGTGCGCATGCCCTTTGGGGTGGAAGTATTGGATATTGAGCCCAAGCAGGTGGTTTTATCCCTCGAAAGGGAAATCCGTAAGATGGTGCCTGTTAGAGTGAGGACTGTGGGAGAAGTGGGCAAGGATCTCAAACTCGTTCAAAAGGAGTTTTCACCCAAGGACTTCATGATTAGTGGTCCTTATGGTGTTTTGAAAAAAACGACCCTTCTCGATAGCGTTCCCGTTGATCTCTCTACTCTTGAAGGCAGAGGTGAGATGCGTCTGCCCCTGGAGAAAATAGACCACCGCATTGTTATTGAAAATAAGAAGGATATCCAGTTTAACTACGTTGTAAGGCCTAATAAGGCGAATATGACTCTTAAGAATGTCACTATTTCTTATCTTACTTCCCATAAGAAGTTTAAAAGCTCGGATGATTTGGCCGCTCTTGATGTTCTCGTTTCAGAAGACCGAAAAGATGCATTGCGAGAGAGCGAAGTCAAAGTGATCGCTGAGATTCCCGACAAGGCGCGTGGAAATGTGCGCGTTAAATTGCGTGCTGAGCTGCCTGAAGGCGTGAATCTTTTGCAGATTCACCCCGAATTTATTAATGTTTCCTTGTAATAATTTCTGAATGTTAGTCGCTCTAAAGTCCCTTTAGAGATGACTGTTACAAGGAGCCCCATGAGTAGTCGAAAACTCTTTGGTACCGATGGAATCCGCGGCAAGGCAAACGTTAATCCGATGACGGGTGAGGTGGCCTTTTCTCTAGGCCGTGCCGTAACCGAATATTTTAAAAGCGTTCATACTGAAAGAAAGAAACCTCTTATTATTGTCGGAAAAGATACGCGCCTTTCTTGTTATATGCTTGAGCAGGCCTTTAGTGCAGGTGTTTGTTCTCAAGGTGGGGAGGTTATTCTTACTGGTCCTCTGCCGACTCCAGGTATTGCCTTTGTCACCAAGTCCATGCGCGCTGATGTGGGGGTGATGATCTCGGCCAGCCATAACCCTTACTATGATAATGGCATTAAGATCTTTGATGCCTTTGGTTTAAAGCTTCCAGATGAAGTGGAATATAAACTTGAGCAGATGATTCTCGATCCAGAAACCATTCCCACAATGACTAACGGCGATCTTGGGAATGCTAGAAGGCTTAGGGAAGTTTTTGGTCGTTATATCGTTCATTGTAAAACGGCCCTTGATGAAAAATTTGATATGGAAGGCATGCGTCTTGTTCTTGATTGCGCCAATGGTGCTGGTTACAAAGTAGCGCCAATGATGTTTCAGGAATTAGGAGCTGAGGTTTTCACTCTGGGAGTAAACCCAAACGGTACAAATATCAACGAAGAATGTGGCAGTCTCTATCCTGGTAAGGCCCAGGAAATGGTGAAAAATGTTCGTGCTGATCTTGGGGTGTGCCTTGATGGTGATGCTGATCGCCTAGTTATTATCGATGAAGAGGGCAAAGTTGTACCAGGGGATGTTCTGATTGGTCTCTACGCCAAGCTTCTTCTTGATGAAGGTGTTTTGAAAAAGGGTGATACCGTTGTGGGCACCATCATGACCAATTTAGGTCTAGAAAACTACCTGAAAGACCTTGGTCTTAAACTTCATCGCACGAAGGTGGGTGATCGCTACATTATTGAGTATATGGAAAAGCATAATACACTCCTTGGAGGTGAGCCCTCAGGTCATGTGATCTTTCGTGATAAGGCCACTACTGGGGATGGCGCCATGGCCGCCCTTAAAATGATTGAGTGTTTGCGTTTTTATAAGAAGAAGGCCTCCGAGCTCACAAAAGACGTTAAGCTCTACCCCCATCTTCTTGAAAATGTCCGTGTCAGTGAAAAGCCACCCCTTAAAGACATTGAAGGCCTACAAAAGGTCCTTAAAGACGTGGAAAAGAAGCTTGGAAAGAAAGGCCGAGTGGTTCTTCGCTATTCTGGCACTGAGCCTAAGTGTCGAGTCATGGTGGAAGGTGAAGATTCAAAATTAGTTCAAGAGAGCTGTGACACCTTGGTGGCGGCCGTAAAAAAAGAATTAGGATAGGTTATGAGTGCAACAAAGGCCCGTTTGGGCGTCAATATCGATCACGTGGCCACTTTAAGGCAAGCAAGAGGAGAGTCATACCCTTCTATCGTTGATGCTGCTAATGTCTGTCTGGGAAATGGAGCCGATCAAATTACGATTCACCTTAGAGAGGATAGACGTCATATCCAAGATACCGATGTAGAGGCCGTTCGCTTAGTGACCAAAAAATTTGGTAAGCCTCTTAATTTAGAGATTGGTGTCGACCCAGAGATCGTGGACATTGCTATTGCCACGGCCCCTGATTGGATCTGCGTTGTTCCAGAAAAGAGGGAAGAGAAAACCACCGAAGGTGGTCTTGACCTTAAAAGTAGCGAGAACTTTGAGAAAGTAAAAAATGCCTGCTCACTTCTTAAAGAAAAAATTCCGGGAGTTAAGATTTCTCTCTTTGTTGAAGCGGATGAAGAGACTTTGAGAAAGTGTAAGGAAATCCCTTGTGATGCTGTTGAGATTCATACTGGTGACTTTGCCCGCGCTCATCTCAATGGGGAAGACACCGAAGGCTTCATCGATCAATTTCGTCAGTCTAAAAAGCTTTGTGCTGAGCTTGGTCTTGGTCACCATGCAGGCCACGGTCTTACTCACGATAGTGTGGCTCCACTGGTGAAAGAGGAGCTCTTTATTGAATATAATATCGGTCACTGGATCATTTGCCAGGCGGTCTTTGATGGACTGGCCAAAGTTGTTTCTAACCTTAAAGAGGCCATTTAAAGACCTTTAGGATATATTCTGCGTTTTAATGCGTTGGGGGAAAGATGAGAGTCGTTAACACGGAAGAAATGAAGAGAATCGAGAAAGTCACCATGGAAGAGATGGGCTTTCATGAAGGTCTTATCTTAGAAAATGTCGGCCAAAGTGGTGCCGAGTTTATTGAAGAGACCTTTCTTAAGCAATATGACCCCGGTGAAATTATTGTTCTTGTAGGGAAGGGAAATAATGGTTCTGACGGTTTATCTATCGGACGCCACTTGGCCAACAAAGGCTACTCTGTGCGTGCCTTTCTCCTCTTTGGTGAAGAAGAATTTGGTGAAGAACTCAATAAGCAATTGGCGTTTGCTCGTCGCTTTGGCGTAAAGATCAATGAAGTGAGAGACACCGACCAACTTGAATCTTATTTCACACAAACCCAAGATCAATTTCTTGTGATTGATGCTATTTTAGGCCTCGGCTTTAGACCTCCTCTTTCAAATTACCTCTTTGATGTGGTTAATCTCGTCAATGAATATGCCTCTTTGTTAGTCGCCGTTGATGTTCCAACAGGGATAAGTGGTGATAATGGGGCCATGAGTGGAAACGCCATGAAGGCCGACTTTACAATGGCCGTAGGTCTACCCAAAGTTTGTCACTATGTGGGTGATGGGGCGACTCATACAGGTCAACTGGTCACTCTCGATGCCGGATTTCCACTAGAAGTCTTGGCCGGTGGTGATAAATTTGTCCTCAATGACTTTGAAGTGGCCAGTGAACTTAAGTCACGTGATAAGTTCGCTCATAAAAATACCTTTGGTCACTGCTTAATCGTTGGTGGCTCCCAAGGGCTCACCGGCGCCGTGATCATGAGTTCCATGGCCGCTCTCAAGGCCGGGACAGGACTTGTGACGGCCTCGACTTGGGCAGAGTCTTACCCTGAAATGTGCACCAGAATTATTCCTGAAATCATGACAGGTCTTATTCCTACCGAGAAAGAAGATGTGGATGATATCATTCGTGAGCTTAAGCGTTGGGACTCTATTGTCATTGGTCCAGGTCTTGGTCGTGGTGAGAAAGCGCGTGATACGGTCTTAAAGGTTCTCAATCACTTTGCAGGACCGGTTGTTGTCGATGCCGATGCCATTCGCGTTCTCAATATAGATGAAGATGCTCAGGTTCTTTCTCAAAGAAAGTGGCCAACCATTCTGACTCCTCACATGGGAGAGTTTTCCGACTTCGCCAAAACGGATAAGGAAAAGGTTTTAGAGAACCCTATGGAATATCTCAGAACCATGGTTGATCGCACCAACTCCTGTATTTTAATGAAGGGAGCTTGTAGTTACCTCGGTCTTCCTAATGGAGAAATCTATATCAATTACTTCCCCAATGATGGGATGGCCTCCGGTGGTTCAGGTGACGTTCTTGCAGGTATTCTTGGCGGCCTTCTCGCTCAAAGCCCGATGGAGGTGAAATCAAGTGCCATGTTTGCCAATAGGGATGTGGTTTATGAGGCCATCAAGCTTGGACTTACGGCCCATACCTTGTCGGGTAAGCATGCAGCTGAAAAAGAGGGACCGAGAGCGATGACGGCGGGTAGCCTTATTGAGCATTTATCTGATGCTTTTAAAGAACTTGAGGAAATGGAGTTTAATACTCTGTCATGAATGTTCTAAGAGAATGGAAAAAAGTCTTTGAAGGTGATCTTGATTCGTTAATTTATGAACTCAAGGATTTTCTCAATCCTCCAGCAACTGTCATCCTTAGTGGTGATGTGGGTGTGGGCAAGACCACCTTCACAAAGTCCTTTATCAGATCCCTCTCAACAGAAGATCAAACGGCCAGCCCCACTTATTCAGTTATTAATGAAGTGGCAGAAATGGTTCATGCAGATTTCTATCGCTTAAAAAGTGCCAGTGAAGTCGTTCACTTGGAAATTCCTATGTATCTTGAAGATAAGGATTACTTCTTTGTGGAGTGGGGAAAGCCTTACCTTAAAGAACTCTATCAAGAAGTGCCGCGCGAGTTTTCTTTTTATGAGCTTCTCTTTGAAGTGAATCCTCTGCGTGAGGGCCAAGATACTCCAAGTAGAAATCTTCGTTTAATTAAACTTCCTTCTCATTAATTTCCTCACTTTTTCTTAAATAAATGCACTTTGAGCACTTGATAAGAATGCGCGGTAAATGTTGCCGAGCTTTTTAGTACAATGTTGCCCATTTCA
>JAUIBX010000001.1 GCA_030427595.1 Bacteriovoracia bacterium
AATTTTAAATAAGAAAGTAGAAACCAAATACTACCAAAAATAAAGGACAGTCCAACAAAGGCAAACGGTTTGGGTAAGTGCTTTTTTCCTTTAAAAAGAGCTGGAAAAAAAGAACTTGGAGCAATCATCACCAAAGAAACCGGACCCTTAATAAGAACTGAGATGCCACCAATAATAGAAGCGGTAACAAACTTAAGCTTCGATGATTTTTGAAGGTAACTATAGAAGACCAACAGACTCAGCGTTGAGAGGTAAGTAAGAGTCATTTCCATCATGAAAATACGTGAATATTTAATGAAGTAAATGGGAAAGAGAAGAAAGCCAAAGGCTTCATACCAATTTCGCTTCATTTCCTTTTCGTACCAAAGGCTTGTAAAAAATGCTGCCATTAGTGAAAAGATTAGTACTGAAATACGGGCCCAGCTTAAATAACTCCCCCCAAAGAGGTGATAAAAAGGCATCGGAAACCAAAATTGTAGAGGAGGTTTACTCCAGTGATAATCACCATAAATTCGTGGACTCAAAAACTCACTAGCGTGATACATCTCCTGGCTAATGAGGAGATAAAAACCTTCAGTTCCTTGTCTGATGGCATTGAGGTTTCCAATATCGAAAAAAAGTAAACCGATTATGGAAAAGAAGAGGACTCTGGTAACAACTTTCATATGAGTTTTCTGTTTCGGATAAACTGAATAACGAGAAAGATACTAAAGAGAATTGGAACACCAAAGCATGCGGCATAAGGGTTGAGCTTACTGGATTTTCCAAGTTCGATAAAGTAACTATTGATTAGCCAATAAAAAATAACAAAGACAAAAACACCCAGAAGAGTTTTACCAAAACTATTACCTCTTCTATTTGGTCTAAAAGCACCAATTGCGGCAACTAGGCCGAAAATACTACAAATAAGGGATATAGATACTTTCTCTAACAATATAACGAGGTACTCATTTACGTTAATTCCGCCCTCTTGTAGTTTCTTAATATAATTATAAAGCTCAAAGATATTAAGAGTTGTAATATCTGCTTCTATTTCTTTGAAGTCTTCTGGTGACTCACTGATTGCTACGGTGGTTTGCCCCAAGTTTTCAATTTGAGGATATTGATCATTTTTAAGGTTGGTATAGTTAAAAACTCCGATACCGTTCCAGCTACCGTCAGTAAAGGTAAGGCTTTTGGCCACGATTTTTTTATCAAGCAGGTTTTCTTCATCATAAAAATATATAGAGACATCGTTGAGACGCTTTTTAACTTTATCAAATGTTGAAAAACTAAAAAAATACTGCTCACTTTTAAACCACATCTTCCCTGATCCAACAGTACTTGCCATGAGACCTTTTGACTTAAGGTTTTTAAACTTGGCTTGACCGTCTTCAATAAGAAAGTCTTTTTTGGAAATAGCAAAAGGCTCTATAAAGCTACTAATCATGAACTGACTAAGACTAACAACAAGTGTCGCCATAGTAATATCTATCATAAATTTTTTACGAGAATAGCCACCAGCGAAAATGGCGGTCAGCTCATTGCGGTTCTTAAGCTTATTAATGCTAAAGAGAGATGCAACCAGGCAACCAACAGGCATAATGAGCTTCATTTTATCTGGAAGTTCAAGGAGGTGGTTAAATACGACCTCCATCGGAGTAACGTTTGACCTAAGAAAACCATTAATAAGTTCTGCGACAGATATAAGAAGGATAAGTACGACAAACGCTCCAATAAAAAAGCGAAACCACTCCTTTAATATGAGCTCACGAAGAGTCGTCAAATCTATTTCCTCTTAAGTTTGATATAGGTAAATCTAAAGGACTTAAGAAAAACGCGTAAAGTGTCCTTAAGGAATTCACCTTTTCCATGTTTAAAGAAAAAAGGACAAAGAAAGTCATAGTAGAAGACCACGAAAGCAAGGCCTAATCTTGACTTCGTTAGGTCCACCTTAAAAAGCCTCAAATCTTGGGTGACAAAATGCTGTGGGCCGAAGAGTTCACTACTTATAAAGCAGCCTTTAGATTCAATATGAATTCTTTCAAAGGCCTGCTGGAAGGCCTTCGGGTTATGAGCCAGTCTTTTGCGAATAAAGGCCTTAATTGTGCGCGAGTTCACATACTGATACTTATAACCAATCGTAAACTTTACAAATTGGTCCAAGCAACGAATAGACTCTAAATGAAGGTTAGGGGAGCGATCATAAGCCTTTGCGAGGTCCCAGTAGGCATGACTGATTAAGAAAAGCTCGGCGAGATCTTTTTCTTGATCAAATATTTTGGGGTCAAGCTTTGACTCATCTACTTTATAAAATAGAGCAAGCGCATTTAGGTACTGGCTATAGAACTCAACAGCTTTTGGTATTTCATCGGCAGCAGAATATTCTTGAGCCTTCTTAAGTAGCTTAAGCCTTTCCCTGTAGACTTTCGGAATAGCTTCCGGATTTTCTTCTGTTTTCTTTGCCTGATCGGTCATATTTAAAATCTATAACTGAGGCTAAAGCTGGTTTCACGAATTTCTTCACCGGTTTGATTGAGAAGTTCTGATTCAAGAAGCTCACTATTTTTAACGGCAAGTTCAATAACAAGTTTAGGTTGAAGCCAGCCAACACCTGCTCCAGAGCCTTTCTCTTGACGGCCTTTATCGTTAAAGGCGCCAAAGCGAAGGAAGAAATCATCAAATACTTTGAGTTGTGAGCCTGCACGCCATAGAAGCGTGTCTGATAGGTTTTGATTATAATCAGCTCCCATATCAAACATTAGGCTGACAAAGCCTTTGTAAACGTATTGAAAGCCAGTAACGGCACGAGTTTCTTCCGGACGTTCTTGGAAGGGGTCTTCAACAATAAGACCTACAGTAAACTCTTCACTGATGGCGTGAGCGACACCGAAGGTAACCTGGGTAAAATCTTGTTCAACAAGAATATCATCGTTATTGAAAACTTTTTCTTTTGTGTGGGAGAGGTTTACTCCAAAACTAGACTTTTTTCCGAGTGGGCGACCAAAGGCGGAAGAGAAGCGCTTAATCTCTTGGCCTTGATATTCAATAGTATTGTAACTTAATGAACCGCCAGTAAGTCCCTTGGCATCACTGGCAATAATACTCATTTGATCATACTCTTGTGGAGCACTGGGGTTTACGGAACCTGTTTGGGTAGTCTCAAGACCACTTCTTTGAAAATAAAGACTGGCCTGCTTGTAGTAGGCAATCGTGGCTGGATTTAAAAAAGTCGCTTCATCCATCAGAATACTTGCGACACCTGAGCCACCTGTACTTTTCATGCGGGTTGTCTCAAAACGGGGAATGCGGTTTCGCGCATGGCCTGTCCCAATGAGCATTGAAATTAGCGATATAAGGAAATAGAATCGAAGTAGTTTTAATTGCATTGGGACCTCGGGAATAACCAAGTTTTTTGCATAGGATAAGTATAGTGAAGATAAGAACGGCCGTCATCCCTGTTGCCGGAAAGGGAACAAGATTTTTACCGGCAACTAAACAAACTCCAAAAGAGTTGATACCGATTTTAAAAAAGCCCATGATCCACTATGCGGTGGAAGAAGCAGTTTTGTCAGGTATAGAACAAATTGTTTTTGTTACAAGCTCTGGTAAGACTGCAATAGAAGACTACTTTGATCGGAATTTGGAACTTGAGTCCTTTCTGAGAAACGCTGGCAAAAGCGAATTAGCAGATCAAATGAAAGAGCTAGGTACCATGATTGAAGTGACGTCAGTCCGTCAGAAAGAACAACTTGGTCTAGGCCATGCGATCAATTGCGCGAAAGACTTAATAAAGGATGAGGCGTTTGCTGTGATCTTAGGCGATGACCTCGTTCTTAATACGAAGCCAGTAACAAAACAATTAATTGAAGTCAGCGAAGCAAATGAAGGATCTTCTGTAATTGGTGTGATGGAAGTTCCAAGCGAAGAAACTTACCGTTATGGGATTATTGAAGGTAAGCCCCATGACAATGACCCTAAGACTTATCTTATGTCTAAAATGATTGAGAAACCAAAACCAGAAGATGCACCGACAAACCTAGCAACTCCTGGACGCTATATTTTAAGACAAGAAATTTTTAAGTATCTTGATCAAATTCCCCGTGGTGTTGGAGGGGAGTATCAATTAACAGACGCTATAAATGCTATGGCAGCGGAAATGAATGTCCATGCTCATATATTCGAAGGGGACCGTTTTGATACTGGCTCATTAGAAGGTTATTTAAACGCCACAGTAGAATTTGCCATGCGAGACCCGGCCATTAAGGAAACAATGATTAAAATTTGTAAGGAAAAGCTCAATGCCTACAGTAATTAAAAAGATATTTCTTTTATTGGCGATCTCCTTTTCAACTTATGCTTCTATTCCCACGACGGAAGGTTTATTTAGGAATGGAAATAATGCCGATGTCTCAGCGAATCTCATTATGTTAAAGGCGGTTGTTTCTTCAAAAGTGAGCTCCATGCTGATGGAAAAGCCTGCAGAAGAAATTTCATCAACCCAAGAGAAAGAGGCCATAACAGATGGTCCAAAAGTCATTCATGCTAAATTCCTCTTATCTACAGAAAATGGTGAAAGAGTTCAGTTGATTCAGGCGCTTTACACAAGCGGCAAAATGGAAACAGATCAACTTGCAGATGTTCGTTACTTCTCAAACCTCAAAGAAAAGGTAAAGAAGTCACCACCAAGGCTTGCGCTTTTTTACTCGCTCCTGACGTCTTTGGCCTTAAATAGAAGCGAAGAAATAGATACATTTCTGCGTCTAAATTCAAAAAATTATAAGTCGAACAAGGATCTTGTGGATCCGGAGAAGAAGGCATTATACGAAAGATATAAGAGGTACCTTAAGCTCATCAAAGAAGATGAATCGCTTAAAGAAACTATGTCCAATCCAATGAAGCCTGAAGATCCTGAAGTTGCAAAAAGTATTGAAATTGTAAAAAACAAGAGTTTCATGATGAGAGATGAAAATGTCAGTCTACTAAAATCTACAAATGGCTTTAAGTGGGTTATTGACTTGGATGTAATGAGTGCTGTTTTTGATAATAAAAGCCATCGTTTAGAGAAATTGAGCTTCGGCAAAGTAGATAAGAATCTCATTTTTAACTTTGATGACTATATTCTATTTGATGGTACTCATGAGCTTCCAAAGCTTGTAAACCTTGTGTCACCAAGTGAGGAGGTGGAAGTAAGAATGACAAGCTTAACTCACCTCAATCTAGGCAACAAAAGTATGCCAACTCGATATGGTGAGTACAGAGACTTCCTAAAAGATTCGAAGAGTAAAGAAGAGGAGTTGGATAACTTCCTCCTTCGTTAATGAACTTTTTTAAAGTAGCGGTAAACACTCCTTTTAATAATTCTGAACTTACTTATTCAAGTGACGACACTTGGAAAAGAGGGGATCTTGTCTTAGTTCCTCTTAGTAAAAGAAAGACACTTGGTTGTATTCTAGAGAATTGCTCACCGCCACCAGATGTTAAGAATATAAAGAGCATTGACTCTAGCTATGAGGAATTGAGCTCTCTTCATGAAGACCATCTGGACTTTCTTCAATGGGTCGCTAGCTACTACCAATATCCATTGGGACAGCATATTGCCGATATTCTTCCAAGGTCTCTAAAGCGTCCACGTGATATTTTGGTGGAGACGGGAGAGGGAGAAGATTTACCCTACTCCTTAACTTCTGAGCAGGTGGAGGCAACAAATAAAATAAAGGCTGCCCTGGGACGCTTTGAGAGATTTTTATTACATGGTGTAACAGGTTCAGGAAAGACAACAATCTACCTTGAGACTTTTAGAGAGGTTGCAAAGAAAGGTCAAAGTGGGCTTTTCCTCATACCAGAAATCAATTTAACGCCGCAATTTATAGAGACCTTTAAAAAACACCTCAAGATGAAAGTCCTTACTTATCATTCCTCCATAAGTAATTCTGAGAAACTTAAGGTCTTTGAAGAAGTACAAAAAGATGAGCCCTATATCTTGATAGGGGTAAGAAGTAGTATTTTTCTTCCTTTTAAAAATCTAGGGGTATTAGTCCTCGATGAAGAGCATGATGGGAGTTTCAAGCAGGAGGATCGCTGCCCTTACCACACAAGAGATATTGGGATAAAGCTCGCTTCCATGAGGGGCTTCCCTATTATTCTTGGTTCGGCCACTCCTACACTTGAAAGTCTCAGGGCATTAAAGAATACAGAAAGTTATATAAGACTAAAAAAGAGACCGAAAGAAATTGCTATGCCTATTATTGAGGTAATAGATGCGAGGACACCTAATGAAAAAAAAGGGCAAGAAGATAATCTATGGCCCTTTACTGAACAGGCCATAAAAGAATTAAAAGAAAAGCTAGAGGCCAATGAACAGGCCTTGGTCTTTGTTAACCGCCTTGGCTTCGCTAGCTATGTCCAATGTCGGTCGTGTGGGCGGGATTTTCACTGTCTAAATTGCTCCACAAGTTTGAAATATTTTAAAAAGACTCATTCATTAAATTGCCAGTTTTGTGATTTTAAAATGCCTTACCCAGAGTCATGTCCCGATTGTGGAAACCTCAAACTTCTCCAAAAAGGTTTTGGCACAGAAAAGCTTGCAGAAGTTCTGAGAGAGGTATTCCCCGACAGGAAAATTGGTCGTTTTGATAGAGACGCGGTTAAGACATTTAATGAACTCAAAGATGTTTTAAAAGACTTTGAAGAGCAAAAGATCGATATTCTCGTTGGCACCCAAATGCTCTCCAAGGGGCATAACTTTAAAAAGGTTAATCTTGTCGTCCTTCTTGGAATCGATGGTCAACTGAACTTTCCAGACTTTCGAAGCAATGAAAAGGCCTACCAACTTATTATGCAAACTGCAGGGCGACCAGGTAGAACTTCCACACAAGGTAAGGTTCTTATTCAAAGCCTCTATCCTGAAAATAAAATCTTCGATTACATAAAAGACTATAATGATGAGGAGTTTTTCGATGAGGAAATTACAATCCGTGAATCCTTAACTTATCCTCCCTTTTCTAGAATGACGGCCATTTATATAAATTCTCGCTTTCAAGAGAAGGCAATTAATGAATGCCAAAAAGCAGCGGGCATTCTTCAGTCACTCATTAATCAACATTTTTCCGAAGTAGACTTACTGGGCCCAAGACCTGGGATCATTGAAAAAAGGGCCAATAACTTCACATGGACTATTCTTTTAAGGTCTCAAGATATTGGTCAGCTCCATCAGCTTGTAAGCAACTTCAAACGCCACTTTAAGCTCATTTCAGGGGTGTCCTTAAAGGTGGATGTTGACCCTCAAACCCTATCCTAAGTACCTGAAAATTCATTTTCCCGACCGTTAATCCTCCCTTTCACTCAAGTTATTTGGCCGACCTCCGAAAAGGCCAAGGTAAAAAAGCGTAAAAACGCTAGGTAAGTACTAAGAGGAATTACCATGAAGAAACTAAGTATATTGCTATCAGTTATGGCCATGATTGCTACGCCAGATCTCGCTCTATCTTATGAGGTGGGAAAGCCATCTACTGGACCAAGTTCTCGTGCAAGCTCTGGAGGTTTAGGTGCTAGACCTGTTCAAGGTGGAATAAGCAGTATAAGTCGAGGCACATGTGAGGCTACAGATATCGGTAAGAGAATCAGTCTTGGTTTCTTAAATAATATTATTGTTGGTAACGGAAAATTAGAGATAAAAAAGCTTCCGAATAAAAAGTTTACTTTGGATATGCCAGAATATATTTCAGCCTGTTTGGACTTAGAGGCAAAAGTCGTTCAGGCAGGAAGTAATTTCTATATCGATATCGTTAGTAAGAAAGAAATTATGAGGGATGAAGTAGAAGTAAAAGACGGTGAGTCTTGGGAAGATATGCCTTGGGAACTTAAGTGGAGAAGATGTGTTGAAAAAAAGGGCCTTGTAAATGATGACGGTAATTGGAATTACACCCAAGCCAGAAATACAAATAAATTAGCAAGAGGATTCAGAGATATTCAAACGACATCTTATAGAGAGGCCATTGGTGATGGTGCTCAAAGTGTGAACGTATATTATATTTCATCTAATATGACTCAGATGGGTAAAGAAGATGGAAAGTTAAAGAATGAAACTATGGTTGGGGCTTATCCCGATGGTTATGATTGTGTGACTTTTGAAAATCTTGAAAAAGATAAGCCATATAGACTTTTCACATCTGAGAGAGACGAAGCCTACGATAGAGCGCTACAGGCATGTGAAGAAGAGAATGCTCAGATGATCCTTGATGAGCTGACGAAACTTAAGAGATCTTCAGCAGGTAATTACAATGATTTGATTGGAATTCTTGAACAAGCCTATGAGGGAATCAAGGGATCAAGGTCTGAAGAAATAATTGAAGAGATGGATAAAATCAAACAGTATTTTAGAAATAATAAAAATATTTCTGAGGAGACTGCAGCAAGTAAGGCGCAAGAATATCAAGCTTTAATGCGAGAGTATAATGATCTAGTTATTGCTCCTAATACTAGAAAAATTAGAGAGCTAATGGAAGAAGACGCTGAAGGCAATTACGAGGCTATTAAAGAACTCGGAAGAGAAATGACTGCCTTTAGTAAAAGCCACAATAGTAAGTTTGGTAAAATGCAAGAGCAGCTAGAAGAGCATGGTCTGACTGACGAGTTTAGAGCGATTGAAGGTGTAAGGCTTGCTGCAGAAACTTATGGCCGCGTCTATGATGGGAAGTTTGATAATAAACGAGGTCCTCAACTTGATAGCATTGATGAAGCGACAGATTATATCGAAGGTAAGCTTAACTACCTGGATAATGAAGTTCTTCAAAGATGGGAAATGGCCTACGAAGCTAAGAATGGAAATCGTGCTGTTCTTCGTGTTCAACAGAGAAGGCTCCGTGAAAGAAAGGAACGTATGGATAAGAGGCTTTCTGATTTCCAAAGAACCGAGCAAAGAAATAACTTGAGATATTGTGGCAATAATGGCCTTGGAATGATGAGAAATCCTGTTCGCTGCCGTAGTTGGCAAGCGGGAGCTGAGCGACGTTATCAAAGAATGCTGCGTGCTCGCGGAAGAGACTTAAGAGGTCTAAGAACTGCAGCTGGTGATCTTGCTAGTTTTCAACAAAGCTATGACGATTATCTTGATGCCAGAGAGAAAGAAAGAGAGGAGTATGATCCATTTGGACTCTACGATGGCTATAGCAGTATCTACGATGGCTATGACATCTATGGCAGCGCAGATGATTACAGTAGCGACAATAGCTGGATGTATTCAATGCAAACTCCAGGAATGTCTATGCAGGCCGGGATGATGCCAATGGGCTCTAGAAATCCAGCTGCTTTTTCTCCAATGGTTCCAGGTGGCCAACCTCAATTTGCTATGCCTGGAGCATCACCCTTTGCTGGTGGTAATCCTTACGCAACACCATTTCAATAAATCATTTTCAGATAAAATAAAAAAGCCACTCGAATGAGTGGCTTTTTTTATGATTAAATTTTTAAAAAATTAGAATGTGATGGCAGCTTTGAGTTGAAGAAGATAACTATTGTCGACTTCATTCTTGGTGGCCGTGTTGGTGTAACCAAAGTAATCACCGGTAAGAAGGTAACCAAAGTCTCCACCAATTGTAATCTCAGAGTTCCAGCGGTATTCAAAGCCTGTGTCAAATTCCATCCCAAGATCATCTTCTTGACTATAGCTGGCCGTAAAAGTTTCGTTTCTTAGATGGTTGTAGGCAGAACGTCCTGCTGTTGCTACCTGGTCTGCGGTGGCATAGATCCATGCAAAATTCCAGCGCCACTTTTCAGTCGTATACTCAGCACGCAGACGAGCATAACTGGCATTGTTAATGTAGCTATCATAGACATTATAAGTACCACTATCAGCGATACCTCTTAAGTTGTAACGAAAGAGAATATTGGCCACTTGGTAGTTGGGGTTTAAGTACATAGCATCAAAGCTTGAGCGGTCACCGTCGTCACCATTAACTTTCCCGGCATCAATGCCAAAGGTCCAACTGTTGCTTGCCTTAAAATTACTTTCAAAAACAATGGCCTGAGCCTTGTAAGAAGTCAGGTTGCCAAAGACATTACCGATTTCCCCAGAGAGAATAGGAACTTCGAGGGCAAGGTCCAGTTTTCCAAAGCTCTTACTAAAGTAGATATCTGTCATTTTGACGTCTGTAGCACCAAGGCTCGTTGCCGTACTATTTACGTCACTGGCATTGTCCACTGTTGTGGTGTAACCAGAAGAGTCTCGTGTGGTTTGTTTCTTATTGTAAAGAATTCCAAACGCCATATCTCTTTCGATACTGTCATAGACAAGGCTTACACCGTAGTCTTTAACACGTGTTCCCTTTGTAAGGGAGGAGCCATTATTGACACGAGTCCAGTAGGGCTCAATGGTGAAGTTGCCAAGCTTGATACGAACGGTGATTCCATCTCTCAAATAAGCAAAGCGATCCCATGTGTCTTCTCCAGAATCGACAACAGCACCTAGACCAAAGTGTTGAGTGTGGCGACCGAGAATATAAGTTGCGGTATCAGAGTAAAGCTCGGCGTAGAGTTGGTTGATAACCAGCTCGTCGTTAGCTGCACTGAAGTTAAGAGGATAGAGTTGGTTAGCAAGGCCACCTTGTTGGGCCAGAGTAGAAGCGTCCCCGGCAAATCCACCGCGGGCATATCCGCTAGAGAGCTCAGCCTTAATAGTTGCGCTGTCATTAACAACGATATTGGGCTGAAGGCGAAAGATGTAACTTTGCCAGTTGCCATTAACTGCTTCACCAGTTGGCAACTCAATTTCTTGAGAGCCTGCGGTATTCGAAGAAAAAGCACTCGAATCAATTCTTCTATAGGTGTTCAAGACATTGGTGTCGAAACCAAGTACACCATGCCAATCGATGGGGAGTGCGAATGTGCTTTGAGAGATTAAAGCTAAAAGAAAAAAGATGGACCTAAGCACCGAGATCTCCTTGGTGGATTGATTAGTCAGACACGTGCTCTAAACTTTGTTACTATAAGATGGGCTTAAACATTCGTCAAAGCACAGCGATCATAAGCATTTGAATTTTTGAGGTTATGAGCAAAAGAAAGAAAGTTCTAACAGTCCTTAAAGTTTTGATCTTCACCATCTTTTTGTGCGGTGGGATATTCGCTCTCTATGTTTATGGAGTCGTTAATTCAATCGACCTAGAGAAGATTCTTGTCAGTCGGCCACCTTCTCAAAAGATGAGCGACAAGTCGGATGAGTTGGAGCAAGGTTCCCTAGTTAAATCCAAGGACCTTTTAACTTATTGGAATTGGACTAAATATCCTCAAGGCCTGAGGAGTTTTCAGAAAGAAAACTCTCAGATGTGGAAAAGTCTTAAAAATAATGAGGAGCTCTACTGGCTAAATGAATTAAAGCTAGATGTGCTAAAGGAAAATGATTGTGAGGTAATTTATTGTCTCCAGTCACGTCTCACTTTTCCAGAAATACCGAGTCTTCTATGGCGTGGCCTAATTGGAATTGAGGACTATCGTTTCTTGAATCATCGAGGTGTTGATCTGCGCGCCCTGGCTCGGGCCCTATGGCATGACATTAAGGTTATGCGTCTTGAGCAGGGAGGGTCAACCCTTACTCAGCAGCTCGTAAAAAATCTCTTTTATAATAATGAGAAAAAGTTTTCTCGAAAGATTAAGGAGATGATCGCCAGTACTTACATAGAAATTAAATTGGAAAAGGAGCAAATACTCCAAGCCTATTTTAATGAGGTAATGTGGGGGAGTTTACAAGGAATAAAAATTAAGGGGATAGCAGCAGCTTCCTTCTTTTATTTCCTAAAGAAACCGCAAGACCTCACCCCCTTTGAAGTGAGTATTCTTATCAGTCTATTGAAAGGGCCCTACTACTATAGCCCTGTTTATAAAATCGAAAGATTAAAAGACCGCACAAATATTGTTTTTAATAAACTTAAGTCCTTAGACTTATTTTCAGATGAGTCTAGTCGATGGAGTGAAGAGGCTTGGAAGAGTTGGCATGAAATGATTGTCAAAAGGTCCAAGGGGAGCCGTTTGAAGTCGCTCTACTATCTTTCAACGTTAGATGAGGAAAAGCGTACCTTTGCTCATTTTACCCTTGTTCGTGAGGTTGAAGATTTAAAAATAGACCTCAAGGAAAAATATCCAAAGAGCGACTTTGCGATCAAAGTTTTTAAGAAAAAAATTAAGTCTGAAGATCCACCTTTTTATCACTACAGTAAATTTGAAAGAAATATTGAAACAGCCATCAAAGGTGAACGCCATCAAATTGGAAGTACTTTAAAGCCCATCATTTATTCAATCCTTGAAGAAAAGGGTTTGGATATGAATGAACTGGTCGATACATCTCCTTTTACTTTAGAACTGAAGTCAGGCCCTTGGAGCCCCAAGGAATCTCACAAGGGAATTGCACCTCAAGTCACCTATGAGGAAGCTCTCATTAAGAGTTTGAACCGGCCGGTAATTAGGGCCGTTAGGGACTTTGGCTTTGAAAATTTTGAAGGGCTTTTAAAGGCCAAAATACCCCATTTAAAAATACCATTAAACGAATACCCCGCTCAGCTTTTGGGTGCGATTGAATTGAGTCTCGAAGAGTTGGCCCAAATATATCAGGGCTTTCTTGAAAGTGCCTGTCGACCTCAGGATTCTTCAAAATTCCTCTTGGCCTTATCGGATCCCAAAAGAACAACTATTCGCTTTCGAGTGGGCAATAAGTTGGGTCAAATGCGCTTTTTTGGCAAAACAGGAACCTCAAATAATGGCTATGATAGCTGGTTTGTGGGTTTTGAGGGTAATGAACTTTTGGTGACCTGGGTGGGTCTCGAGGGCCGCAGAGACAATGAAAAGGAATTTAAACTCTATGGCTCAAACTCCTCTTTCCTCATTTATAAAAACTTTTACCAATTTAGAGGTAAATTATTTAATGAAATGCTGTGTCAATAGCATGATTACCCTGTGATGGCTTGCCAAGCAATTCGAGATTCAGTATAAATTTGTCATCAATACAGGGGTGTCGACAAGTGGTTAAGTCAGCAGATTTTGATTCTGCCATTCGCAGGTTCGACTCCTGCCACCCCTGCCACTTTTCTTCTCACGAACCAAGGTTCCACCTATGAAAAGAATTGTCCTAGTCTCTGGAAACTCTAATAGGAACCTCGCATCCAAAATTTCTGATTTTTTAGATGTATCTCTTGTTGATCCACAGCTTGTGAGATTTGCAAACGGAGAAATCTTTTGCGAGATGGAAAAGAACGTAAGGGGGGCGGATGTCTTTGTGATCCAATCCACTTGTACACCAGTGAATGATAACCTTATGGAACTTTTGATTATGGTCGATGCCCTTAAAAGAGCTTCGGCTTCTTCCATTACAGCGGTTATTCCTCACTACGGTTACTCTCGCCAAGATCGTAAGGTTAGTCCAAGAACACCTATTTCTGCCAAACTTGTTGCAGACCTATTGACGACAGCTGGTACGACTCGAGTCATCACGATGGATTTGCATGCAGGTCAGATTCAAGGCTTCTTCAATATTCCATTTGATAATATTTATGCTTCACCGGTTATCATGAACTATATCAAAACTTCTCTTCTGAGCGAGAATACAATTTTTGTCTCGCCTGATGCCGGTGGCGTAGAGCGTGTTCGTCACTATGCTAAGAAGCTCAAGCGAGAAATCGCGATGATTGATAAGAGAAGAACAGGTAAGAATATTGCCAAGGCCATGAATATCGTAGGTGATATTAAGGGCAAGGAATGTATCATCATCGATGACATGATTGATACTGCTGGGACACTTGTCGAAGCCTGTAAGGCCTTAAAGGATAATGGCGCAACTAAAGTTTACGCTTGTGCGACTCATCCCATATTTTCTGACCCAGCACTTTCAAGAATTAAAGAATCTGAAGACCTAGATCAGGTTATCGTTACCGATACTATTCCATTATCTGATGCAGGAAAAAGTATTGATAAGATCAAGGTCCTCTCTACCGCTGAACTTCTTTCCAAGGCCATTCACAGAACATTTAATAATGACTCTGTGAGTTCCCTTTTCGTTTAGGTTTTAAGGCCATGGCAATTCTCGTCGTAGGTCTTGGAAACCCTGGCTCCCAGTACGAAGAGACAAGACATAATATTGCCTGGAAAGTTTTTGAAAGGCTTTCCTTCGCTGATGAGCTCTTTTGGAAGGAAAAGTTTAAAGGGTATTTTGCTCAAAAGAATATTAAAGATAAGCAAGTTATATTTTTAAAGCCTCAGACGTATATGAACTTGAGCGGTGAATCCGTTAGACCTGCGATGGCCTTTTTTAAGGTCGATATTGATCACATCCTAGTTGTTCATGATGAAATTGATTTGCCCTTTGGAACAGTTCATTTAAAAAAAGGCGGCGGATTAGCTGGAAATAATGGTCTTAAGTCTATTGCTCAACACTTGCCTAACCAAAACTTCCTTCGTTTAAGAATGGGGGTTGGTCGGCCAAAGTTTGGCGATGTTTCAGGTCATGTATTAGGAAAGTTTAATGAAGAGGAGTCCCCATGGTTAGAGGACTTCACAGAGCTCGGGGCGAAGGCCATTGAAATGTTTTTAAAGTCAGGCTTTCAAAGAGCACAAAATAAATTTAGTAAGAAATCAGTATTACCAAAGGAATAAGAAGTGGGATTAAACTGTGGAATTGTAGGTCTGCCAAATGTTGGAAAGTCGACTATCTTTAAGGCACTAACGGCTGCACCAGCGGAAGCGGCAAACTACCCCTTTTGTACAATTGAACCGAATGTGGGGATTGTGAATGTATCTGATGAAAGGCTTAATAAAATCACCGGTCTTGTTAAACCTCAAAAAACAGTACCAACGATTATCGAATTCGTTGATATTGCGGGGCTTGTGAAAGGTGCTTCAAAGGGTGAGGGTCTTGGAAACCAATTCCTCGGTCACATTAGACAAGTCAATGCTATTGTCCATGTGATTCGTTGTTTTGATGACGATAATGTAGTTCACGTTCATGGAAAAATTGATCCTGTGGACGATATTACAACCATTAATTATGAACTTGCTTTGGCCGACCTCGAAGTTGTTGAAAAGAAACTGCAAGGTCTTCCTAAGGTCCTAAAGAGCCAAAATAAAGATATTCAAAAATTAGCAAAAGTTCAGCAACCAATCCTCGAACGTCTGAAGGATCATCTTGAAAAAGGAGAGAGAGCATTTTCTCTAGGCCTAAGTGATGATGATCAAGAAGCCATAAAAGATCTTAACCTCATTACTTTAAAACCCGTTTTATATCTTTGTAATGTTGATGAAGATAGTGCTGTAGACGGCAATGAGTATACAAAGCTTGTCCAAAAGCATGCCGAAGAAGAGGGATCACAGGCCATTATCGTCTGTGGCAAACTTGAATCGGAAATCTCTCTGTTAGAAACAGAAGAGGAAAAAACAGAGTTTCTAGAAGCTGCAGGGATTGAGCAGTCTGGTTTAGAAATCTTAACAAAAACCGCCTATGATCTTCTGGGCTTGAGAACTTACTTTACTGCAGGTGAAAAAGAAGTACGTGCATGGACCTTTAAAGCGGGTTCAAAGGCACCTCAAGCTGCTGGCGTTATTCATACAGACTTTGAGCGCGGCTTTATTAAGGCTGAAGTTTTTCATTGCGATGACCTTTTTGAACTAGGAAGTGAGCAAAAGGTTAAAGAGGCAGGAAAACTAAGAATTGAAGGAAAGGAATACGAAGTCAAAGATGGCGACGTCGTTCACTTTCGCTTTAACGTCTAATCTTTAAGGGCGATCTTAAAACTATCATTTATGGGAGTGTCTAGATTAGATGTCTGCCCATCAAGGTAGGAATAGAAGAAAAGATTTCGATATATGAGCTTTACGTAATTTCTCGTCTCTTTAAAGGGAATAAGTTCAATGTTGGAAATTGCATCCTGACTAAAGGGAATAGAGCGCTGCCATTTTGAAACATTTCCCATGCCTGCATTGTAGGCAGAAAGCGCGAACACGAGATTCCCTTCATATCGCTTGAGAAGGTTTTCTAAATACTTTGCACCAATAGTAATATTAAGTTCAGGTTTATAGAGATAGTGAGCCTTTAGATTTTTAACAAATTGACGCCCTGTTGCGGGCATAATCTGCATAAGTCCGCGAGCACCTACAACGCTCTTAGCTTTTTCATTAAAAGCAGACTCTTGGCGAATCAAACTAAGAAGGATTCGTTCATCTAAGAAGCGACTCTTTCGTTTTAGTATAGGTCGATACTTATTAGGAAAAAGGTTTCGGATAACAAACCTATTTAAGGATAGGGTGCCGTTGTTAAGCCCAGTGTATGCAATTTTAAAGCTCGCAAGGTGATCGTTAAATGAACTAAAAAAGTTTATGAGAAAGTAACCCTTTAATCTTTCAGTATCCATCTGTGCATTTTTGGAAAAGAAGTAGCTTGCAGGAGATTTTCTAATCTCACGCGCCTGAATGTTACTGAGAAAATCATTACCGGAGAGTTTAAAAATTTTGTAAAGCGAAAGCTTCTCTTGAACGGAATGAGAAAGTTTGAGGTCTTCAAAGCTAGGGTTCGACTCTTTAATTAGAGCAGAGTAACTATAGTCAGGTGTAAATTGACGTAAGGATTTAAGTGAGAGAATTGAATAAAAGCTAAGCGGACTAAGGCTTATTTGTTCTAAGAAAAGCTCTTTAGCCTTCTTATATTCCTTTGTTTCTTGGTAAACTCGTGCCACCCAGTAGCGAAGTTTTGAATTAATTTGAGGGAAGCGTTTAATCAACTTTTCTTCACTAATAAAATCTCTTGCTTCGCTAAGCTTTCTTTCGGAGAAAAAGGCAAAAAGTCTTTGAAAACGACTTTCATGAATTTGTTCTTCATCTGCTGTTTTCTCACTCATTTTAAAAAGATCGAGGGCCATATTTAGATTTTCTTGGCGTGCAATTCTCTTGCCACTGGTAATAAAAAGTTGCCAGGCTTTAGAGTCACTAATCTTGCTCTTATTTTGTTCATAAAAATCTATCGCCTGTTCTAGGTACTCTTCAGAACGTTCATCGTTACCAAGGAGGTATTCCCTCTTAAAGGCTTTGACGATGCTAGTGAACTCCATGGTGTAGAAGGAGGATTGTTTCCGGTCAAACATATGATGGGTTTGAATAAACTTTGTAAGTTTTTGGTCTATAACCAAAAACTGGAGAAGATCTTTATGAGGGAGTTTTTGATTTTTAAATATATAGTTACGTAATTGTTGAGAGAAGAATATTCGAGAAGATGGTCTTAGCTCTTGAAGACGGTTGATAAAAGCTTTGCGATAACGATAGCGAGAGAGAAATTGCCAGTTCTTTTCAATAAAGGCCCTTTCAGTAGAAGTTAACTTTCCTTTGGATGAAACAAACTTCTTAGCTTCGTTTTTTAAACAAACTCTCTTGAATAATCTGAGGTACTGCTTTTGAATCTCATTGCCTTTGATACGAATATTACAGTCATTGAGCTTTTTAGATTTAAGCTTTTTGGCAATGGATAATCCTTTTGAAAGTGTTGGAACAAAGGAATAAAGGGGGGACTTTCTACTTTTTTTCAAAACACTGATTGATCGTTTGAGTGTTGAAAGCCTCAGTTTTCTAAAGGCCCAATAGTAGTCTTCTAAGTACTTAGAGCTTTTAAGGTCATCCTTGGTGGGCTCCCTAATTGTCTTTAAGATTGTTACTTCAGATAACGGGGCTTGGCTGCCTAATACGTTAAAGGATATCAGAGAAATTAATAGGAGAACGCGTAAGCGATGAATCAAAAAAACTCCTTTTTTCGTTCATCAGAGGATTATTGTTGATTTGCTTCAAACCGATTTTGAATTTCTGTGAGCTTTTGATTGATCTCACTTAACACGGCCTTTTTATCCTCTGGAACAACCATTCCTAGGTTGCTGATATAAGAATTAACCTCGCTAAGATAGGTTAAGTCTTGATGATACTGATCTTCCATTTCTTCAAAAGTATCATTGAAGTCATCGGCAATTTCTTGAAAGTAATCGCCTTTTCTAAAGAAGAGCTTACCATGATCGAGCCCCTCTCTCTTTGCCTGAAGAAACTTTTGCAGCTTATACATTGGGCCTGCGATTTTATGACTGAAAAATATACAGACGATGAAGACGAGGGAGGTGAATCCAACCTGCCACAGGGACAAAATTATAATAAGGTTGGAGCGTTTTCCCGCTAATTGGTCGGCAACCTCGGGGTTCTTAGAGGCCACAAAGCCAATGAAGCTTGTGATGAGATCATAAATTGTTAGCGGGTAAATAATGGAAGAAATAAAAACTAAACTACATACATAAAGACTGAACTTAATCTGAAATTCGGGATTAATGAGGTATGTTCTTCTTTTATAGCCGGCCATATGTCCATTATTTTAAGGATTTACCTTCACTTCATGATAAAGCTAAATGTCATTGTGCGCCAGAGCTTATTTGGAGGCAAAGAATGTCAATGTGTTTACAAGACTTAGAACTTCAAAAAGCTCATAACTTGATTTAAAAAGTCATGTAAGGAGAAATTATGGAAAATACAATCAAGTTGTTAGGTAGTGTGAAGAACCCCGCCACAGGCAAGTCTTTGACTGAGGAAAACCGTTGGGTAAATGCTGAAGCAAAAGACTCTGGTGAAGTTGTTATTACCTACAAACGAGATGGTATTGATCCCAAACAAAAACGCCAAATCGAAGATGCGATTGTAGACGCTCTCAAGTCAAATTATGAAGAAGATAAGATACTAGTTAAAACAGTTTCACAAGATCCTGCACCAAAGGCAGAAGATAAGCCAACTGCAGCTCATGCCAACCTTAAAGTGGGTCATGGTGTAAATGGTAATAAGAAGCGTATTCCTAAAGTGAAAAAGGTTATTGCTGTCTCTAGTGCGAAGGGTGGAGTTGGTAAGTCAACTGTTGCAGTAAATCTCGCGGTTTCACTAAAAAATATGGGTCATAGCGTGGGAATGCTTGACGCTGATATCTATGGTCCAAGTCTTCCAATTCTTCTCAACAAAAAAGGTTCAAAGCCAGAGGCGACTCCTGAGAAAAAAATTAAACCACTCGAGTCTTATGGCCTTAAGTTTATAAGCTTTGGTTTATTTATAAACGATAATGACCCTGTCATTTGGCGTGGGCCAATGCTTGGTGGTGTCCTCAATCAATTCTTCTTTGATACTGATTGGGGTGAGCTGGATTATCTGATTATTGACCTACCTCCAGGAACAGGGGATACGCAACTTTCCCTAGTTCAAAATACTGAGGTCGATGGAGTTGTTGTCGTATCAACACCTCAAAACGTTGCCGTTGCAGATACCATTAAAGGTTTAAGAATGTTTCAACAAGTCAACACACCTATTATTGGAATGGTTGAAAATATGGCCTATTTCTCTCCTGATGGAAAAGAAGAGAAATACTATATCTTTGGAAAAGATGGCGTTAAGAATGTTGCTAAAGAGCTTGAGGTGAACTTTTTGGGAAGCATTCCTTTAGAGATGGTCATGAGAGAAGGCGGAGATCAGGGGAAGCCTTACATGGCCGACGAATCTCATAAAGAAAATGAAGGCTACAAGTCTTATATGGCGATCGCTGAAAAAGTTGCTAAAATGAACGAGGAAAAAGGATTTTTTAGCAAGCTTTTCAAGTAGGATATCTTGGCCTTTGTAAAAACCATCGCGGACCAGGCGACATTAAGTTTTACTGGACGCATAAACGTTCTTGAAAAAGACACAGGAAAATATCTTGGTAAGGTCTCTCTTATCGAGGGCGAAATTGTTTACTGTGCTTACAATGGCCATGTGGGAAAATCATCACTTTATAATATTGTGATTGATGATCAAGTTAGAGAAGGTCTAACCTTTGTCGCTGAACCGGAGATCGTTACCTTATCGGAAGCGATTTTTCAGCTGCCTTATGAGACCTTTATAAAAGAAAGCAGCTTTATCTATCAGACCTATAGAGATTCTATAAAGTTGCGACCACCTGATCATATTCGTTTGTTGATAGACCCAGATTTTGTTGCAAGAGGTCCAAACATATCCTTTTGGGAATATGAAGTTTTGACTGTCATATCCGACTTTAATAAAGTAGCGGATATTTTTTCAGAGTGTAATCTTTTAGAATACCAAACGATTAACGCGCTAGTGAGTCTTAGAAAGAAGGGCGCTTTAAAAGTTTTACGGTAAAGAGGAAAAGTTATGAAATCTCAAAAGCACAACCAAGGCGAGCTTAAAGAGCTTAAAGTAAAAATTGAAAAAGATATCGTGGAGTCTTTTGAGGGAATGGCGAAAACAAGTGGCCTTCCTATTGAAGACCTTGTGGTCATTGCCCTTAAGAGGTTTAAGGCAAGCCACGGTGATTATACGGGCAAGACCCCCAAGTTTGATTAGGCGCCGCGGTCACAAGTGCCCAGTGGGCATTTGAATGACGCGAGCGCAGCTCCACCCAAGACAAGATACAGGAGGAGCGCAGCGACGACGCCCTATCTTGTCGCGTAAATAAGACCTAATTAGTGATGTCCCGCAGGGACGAGCGGATACGTAAGAACCACAGAGCTCCTGAGGCCCGAACAGGGCCAAGCCCCCATGCAAATCAAATAAGTACCACCATAATAAGGAACGGTAAGTACCACTGGCCTAGTCTCGTGGTACCCTCCAACCACTTACCGAGCACCTGACAAAGTCGCGACAGAGCGTCGGGCAAGCCCTCCTGTGTCGCTCCTAGGGTGGAGCTGCGGTGTGGTCACCTGAATGCCCACAGGGCATTCGTGCCACACCGCCTGTGTAATTTCTCTAACCCTGTCCAAAACTTAAACACCCCCTCCAAACCACCGACCACGACCTAAGTACCACCGACCCTGTAAAATCAACAGCTTAGACACGTGAGATGTCTTTATATTACACACCACCCACTTCATCAGAGTTGGCACGCGCGTTGCATCATATTCAGCAAACCTAATGGAGGAACAAATGAAAGCCGTTAAAGCAATCGCAAAGACATTCACAATTGGAGCGGGCCTAGTCTCTCTAGTTGCGGTTGCAGAAACTTACTATGATCAGAAGTTTTATACGGCTAACTTTATGGATGAGGTGAAAGAAGTGAGACTGTCACTTCCTACTCAACCTGAAAAGAGGATAGTTGCTTCTCAAGAAAAAGAGCTTCCTCTCGTTCAAGAGGTTTCTCTAGATAATTCAGGCCTTATTGATGGTGAGTGGAAAATCACAAAGGTTATAAACGATCTTGGTGAAGTAACTTATGACATTGAAAATGATTACAACAAAGAACCTGTTGTAGTTGATATGAAGCTTATCTCTTTAAGTACGGTAAGAATCGATAATGACCTCGATCAAACCTTTAAAGTTTCTTACCTAACTGAAAATGGAACGATTGCTCTTTTTAAAGAGTTTGGCGAGGGTTATGAAATCGTTCAGGCTTCAAAATATACTCGCCCAGTAAAGATTAAAAAGGTTGTACCTGTAGTAAAGAAGGTTGAGGAAAAGAAAGAAGAAGTAAAAGCACCCAAATATCATATTGAAGAAGAATTAGTTGCTATGTCGGGAATCGATCCTAAAGTAAAGGGAGCGATTAGAGGTGAGCAAGTTCAAGGTATCGCCTACCTACAAAATGGGGAGCTTATCTTAGAAGGTGCTGCTATTCATATCGGTACTAATCGTCAAAGTGAACAAGTATCAACTGAGGTAAGACTTAAGGGTCATGGTGCTTTCAATGATGACAATGGTATAGCTGGAGTTGTAACAAATGTTACCAAAGATGAGGTTAAGGTACGCTTCTCTACCGGACCACTTGCTGGAGTAATGCTTAACTTTGTGACAGCTGAGAAAAGAAGAAAGATTGAAGATAAGTACGCAGAGTCTTTTAGAGAAAATCAGCAACCTATTGAGCAAGCTCAACCAATCAATGCTCAAGCAGAAGTACCACAAATGTACCCTGAAGAAAGAAGAGCTGAAGAGCAAGAGCTATATGAGCAGGAGTTAAGAGAGCAAGAACTATATGAAGAAGAGCAATACTATGAAGAGGCAAATGGTGAAAGAGTAAATGAATCTCAATTGCCAGAATTTGAGGATGGTGCTGATTTCCAGGAGATGAGAATGGAGCAAGAGCAAACCCGTTACCCTTCAAGTGTTGAGATTTCTAAGTCAGGATTTTCGTTTTAAAATTAAACCTAAAAATTTAAGCAAAAAAAAGCCCCTCTCGTGAGGGGCTTTCTTATTACATGATCTTTTTAAATTCTTCGGTAAGAATGGGAACGATTTTAAAGAGGTCGCCAACAATTCCATAGTCCGCTTTTGTAAAGATGGGAGCATCAGGATCAGTGTTGATTGCGACAATTACTTTAGAGGTTCTCATACCTGCTAAGTGTTGAATGGCACCAGAAATACCACATGCAATATAAAGTGATGGAGAAACTGTTTTACCAGTTTGACCTACCTGCATGGCATGGGGAGCATATCCTGAATCAACGGCAGCACGAGAAGCACCGACAGTAGCACCGATTACCTCAGCGCATTCATCCAGGATCTTAAAGTTTTCAGCGTTCTTCATCGCGCGCCCACCACTAATAATAATATTAGCTTCTGTGAGGTCTACTTTCTCAGAGGCACCTTTAACAATTTCTTTAATCGCGGCACGAATTTCACCAACATCAGCAGAAACGTCTTGAACATTTCCAGCACCAGCGTTTGCACTTTCTGGCATACCTAAAGCATTGGGACGAACTGTCACAAAGTGAGGCTTAGGACCATCAATTTCAACTTTCGCAAGAACCTTACCAGCAAAAAGAGGACGAGTTCCAGCAAATGTTCCACCGTCCATTGTGAAGTTTGTAACCTCTGAGGCCATACCGGCATCAAAAGAACCTGCAAGACGTGGAAAAAGATCCTTACCAAGAGAAGTTGATCCGGCCATAACGTAGTCATAGCCACCAGATTCAATCACACCTTTTAGTGCTTTTGAGTAACCTTCTGGAGAGTACTGCTCTAGACCATTTCCCGTAATTTTGTGGATATTGGCAGCTCCATGCTCAGCAAGAGCTTTTGCTCCCTCGTCAGGGAGGTTTCCAATACAAGCGACATCTACTTCTTGGCCATTGAGCTTGCCAAGAATTTCAAGAGTCACGGATTTAACATTGCTATCTGTAGTTTCTGTAAATACTAATACTTTTGCCATGATGAGGACTCCTTTTACTTAAATGACTTTTGCTTCGTTACGAAGGAGTTGAACAACTTCTGCTACCACTTCGGCCTGTTTAGCTTCATCCATAGCATCGAATTTCTTACCTGGTGGCTTTTCTGGTGGAAGTTGAAAGTTGCTGTATTTTAATCTTCTATCATCTGCGCTTACACCAACGTCAGCGAGAGAAAAGTTTTGAAGTGGTTTCTTTTTTGCCTTCATGATCCCTGGAAGACTGGCGTATCTAGGAGTGTTAAGGCCTTTGTTACATGCAACAAGAACAGGAGTACTGACTTCATACACTTCAAGTGCTCCACCTTCTACCTCTCTCTTGAGAGTGACTTTGCCATCAGCGGATTCAAAACCTACAACAACGCTTACAGAGGGCATATCTAACATTTGAGCGAGAAGTTGAGGAACCTGAAGACAGTCGTCATCAATAGCTTGCTTGCCAGTGAAAATGATGTCGGGAGTTTTGCCAGACTTTTCGATCCCACCTTTAAGGGCTTTAGCGATCATATAAGAGTCTAGGTTGTCTTCACCTTCGACAAGAACCGCTTCATCAGCACCCATAGCAAGAGCCGTTCTAAGGGCTTCAGTATCTTGAGTTGAACCAACGCGAACGACGGTTACTGTCGAGCCAGCATTCGCAGCTTTCAAAAGAAGAGCTTGCTCTACAGCAAATTCATCGTAAGGGTTCATGATCCACTTGATCGAACTTGTTTCAATAAAGGTTCCATCGCCATTGGGTGTAACCTTCGTTTCCGTGTCTGGAACTTGTTTTACGCAGACAAAAATATTCATATTGATCTCCTTAAAAAAGAAAATGGTTTTAGTTTACTTAAGAACTTCCTTGGCAATAACCAATCTTTGAATTTGGGAGGTCCCCTCGTATATTTGGATAAGCTTTGCGTCCCTCATTAACTTTTCCACAGGGTATTCTTTACTATACCCATAGCCTCCGTAAATCTGAACTGCGTCAGTAGCAACTTGCATAAAAGAGTCTGCAGAAAAGGCTTTCGCCATAGAGGCTAATTTAGTGTTTGATTGACCTTGATCAATAAGCCACGCGGATTTGTAAACAAGTAGCCGTGCAGCCTCCACTTTCATTGCCATTTCGGCGAGCATAAATTGAATAGATTGATGACCAGCAATAGGTTTACCAAATTGAATTCTTTCCTTGGCGTACTCATTAGCATAATCAAGTGCACACTGCGCACCGCCTACAGCAGAAGCCGCAACCATTGGCCTAGAGTGGTCTAAAGTTTTCATTGCAATGGCCCAGCCATCACCAGGCTTACCTAGCATATTTTCTTTGGGGACTTTTACATCTTTAAAAGTCACTGCCCTAGTATCCGAGCAACAGTGGCCCATCTTTTTTTCAGGAGCACCTATCTCAATACCTGGCGTATCTTTATCAATGATGAGTGCACTGATTCCTTTATGCTTCATTTCGGGGTCTATGGTGCCATATAAGGTAAAGACGTCAGCATAACCAGCATTAGTGATCCACATCTTTTGACCATTTACGATCCAATGATCCCCACCATCTTTGATGGTCGTCTTTATACCACCAGCATCACTGCCATTGCCTGGTTCAGTTAGGCAAAAGGCTGCAATTTTATAGGATTCAGTAAAGGGAGTGAGGTACTTTTTCTTTTGCTCGTCGTTGCCACCAATAACAATGGGGAGAAGGGCAAGGTCATTCGCCATGATGGCCGTATTCATGCCAAGGCATCCATAGGCAAGGGCTTCAGTTATAACCATAGAGTCCATGGTAGTAAAACCAGTGCCGCCGTACTCGGCAGGTATGCATGTATTAACTAGGCCCAAACTCCATGCTTTCTCAAGAATCTCCATCGGCATTTCGCCTTTTTGGTCATACTCTGCCGACTTAGGAATCATTTCCAGCTTGGCAAACTTCATGGCCATTTCTTGGATTTCTTTTTGTTCTTGAGAGAGTTCAAAATTTAACATGGTTCGGCATCCTGCTTTTTGTCCATGCTCATTATAGTTCTCTGCAAAGATTAGGGTCAAACCCTATAATATAGACTTTGATTAGGAATTAAATACCCAACACTCATTGTCAAACTTATCAGTGAAGTGAAAACAACTTTCTAGCTCTTTATAAATCTTAAGTTCCTTCAGAGGCTCAACAATAAAGCTCCTCTCAAATAGTCGTGGATGAGGGACATCTAGGTTTTCTGAGGAAATCGTTTCATTGCCCCAAAAGAGTAGGTCTATATCTACCGTTCGAGGTCCTTTATCAATTTCACGTGTCCTTCCTAGCGAAGCCTCAATTTCCATGATGCGATCGAGTACCTCGTGGGGTTTAATTTGAGGCATTTCAAAAGCAAGAACTTGATTGAGAAAGTCCGGTTGATTGAGATAGTCGACAGCTGGCGATTCATAAATTCGACTTTCTTCTAGAAAGGAAAACTCACTTTTAAGAAAGTCTTTTGCTTTTTTTAGATTTCCAACTCGATCACCTAAGTTGGAGCCAGTGGAGAATATAATGTACATCTTTTAATTGGCCTTCGCTTCTTTTTCTTTGTCTTCTTGTTCTTGTTCCTGTTGTTCGTTTGCTTCGTTGAGAACGTTTTCGTTTTTAACTGGAGGTTTGTCCATGTAATAACTTTCGACAGAGGGGAGAAAAGTATCTGCAGGAGCTACTGGGTCGGACTTAACACCACAAGATAGAAGAGGTGAGACAAGCAAAAAGAGTAAGATGTAAAGAAGTGGGCTAGAATTCAAGGCCGAACCCAAAGTTAAGAGCGTCGGATCCAATGTCGGCCCTTGCAAACCAACCGGGAACAAGTCTCTTTAAGATAGTAATCCCAAAGACGGCCTTATTCTTATTTAAATCTGCGACGAGCTTTTCATCTAGCGCTTTTCTTTCTGCAGAAACGTTACCTGTGCCAGCACCTGTACTATCGGCACTTGTGATTTGGTAACCTGCATAGGGTTGGATATATGAATAGAAGGGGGCTTCAATCGTATATTTAACCTTTGCAACAAAGCTGGTGTACTTTGTATCGAGTTCTGCATCAGGGTAGTCATTTATTAAACTTTCGCTGTAGCCACCTTCAATCCAAATATTGTCATCAATCTGATAGGAATAGGAGCCACCAATTTGACTGTAGCGGGTGTTGTCACCCTCTGCGGTTTGACCTTCAACTTGAGAGAGGTAGAGTGAGAAGATATTGTCGGTTTTAATTTTGCGGTTATTCTTTTCTTCTAAATTGAGGTCATCCTCTAGCAGGGTTGTTTCATCAAAGAGGGCCTCCTCATCTTCAATGAGGGCCGTCTCCTCTGGTTGATTTTCTTGCTTTGCTCTAAGTTTAAAATAACTATCGTCACCCCGAATGACTTGGACCTTCATACCGGGGCGTAGGAGTTTATGAAGTTCTGGATTGTAGACTTTCATAATTTTAATGCCACCACTTCCAGGTACTGTCTTAGCAACGAGGCAGCGGTTAACTAGCTTATTGTCTAGAACAATAGAAATGAAATCGCCCTTACCGTAACTGCTGGAGTCATTGGAGAGAATAAAGATCCTTCCACTTGCACTTATTTTTTCAATCTTTTCAGTGCTAAGAGAAGGTGAACCAGGCGCCAATTCCAGACCTGAATCGAAACCATCAATCTGGTCAACGACGGATTGGCCGAAGCTAGGCGATAATGAAATGAAAAGTAGGAGTGCTATTTTTAGGGCCCAATTCATACCCATATCGTATCTTTTTACGCGGAGTAATGTCCACACGGTCAATTGAGAAACCCCCTTTAAAATGCCAGATATTATTGAAGTTCTATAAAATTTATTTTCAAAAATGATAGAAATAGGATCTTAACTGCCTGAAATTATTGCGCACCGGCAAAATCTAATAATTTCAGTGGTTTTGCTTAAAGAAGGGCGTAACATCTACCGAGTAGCATCATATAGAAAAACACATAGGAGTTTATTATGAAGTTATTTAAGTTTTTACTACTTGCCGCTCTATTGACGTCGGTATCATGTTCAAAAAGTTCTAAACAAGATGACGCTACTGCAGATTCAGGTGAAGTAACAAGCAGCGATGCTGATTTCATCGTTGATGCTGAAGACGAAGAACTCATCCTAGAAGACGAGCCTCTCATTGCAAGTGAAGAGGGTGGAGCCGCTTCAGATCCAATTATTTTAGACGAGTCAGTTGCATCTGCTGATGTGGCCATGACTGATGAAGAAGGTAGCTATACTGTCAAAAGAGGCGAAACTCTCATGATGGCAGCTTTTAATATCTACGGTGATTACAGAAAGTGGAAAGACCTCAGAGATCTCAACGGAATGAGCAGCAGCGTTGTAAATGAAGGTGCTGTTATCCGTTATAAGAAACCAGCAAGTGAGTTTGTTTGGAATCCAGAAGGTCTTCCTTATCTTATTAAAAATGGAGATTCTCTAGTTAGCATCTCTAATGACAAGTATGGGACAACTAATAAGTGGAAACTAATCTACAATAACAATAGACCACTTATTAAAGATCCAAATTTGATTTTTGCAGGGTTTACTTTGTATTATATCCCAGAGAGAGACATAGCGTCTGAGTAGTATTAATGAATAACTTCTGTGTCCATATGCGCCCTCTTATAAAGAGGGCGTTTTTTTTTCTTATTTTGTCAGTACTCGGTTCTGGCTGTTCACATATTAGAGTTTTCTTAAATGGACCGGACAAGGTTGCTGACCCAACAGAAATCCCTAAAACTCAAACTCAAGATTACGTAGATCACTTGGCTTATTTGTCTAAAGAACTCTCTCAAAATAGAAATATTAAATTTGCTCGTCTCTCTAAAAGGAATAAGGAATATTTAACATCGATCTTTAATCGTATCGTCGCCAATAATGAATTATTAGTTCCTGGCCAACCAGCTCCGACTTTCTTCTTGGTGAAGGAAAAGATTCCCTTCATATTTTCTCTTCCCAAATATCAGTTCTACATTTCAACAGGCTTAATTAAGAAATACTTTAAAAATGAATCTCTTTTGGTAAGTGCTTTATGTTTTGAAATTATAAAGTCTGGACGCAATCTTTACGAGGCAAGTCGTGTTCACCCTGTTGGCCATAGAGAGATCCCTCAGGTTTTATCTCTGACTAAACTTGAAACTGAAACTAAGTTGGCCATATATAAATGGACCTTTTTTGCTTTGAAGCGAGCTGAATACGACGCAACAGCACTTCTTAACTGGATACAAACTCAGAACAAGAACACTCTGGACTTTAGTTGGCAAATTAATGATCCAAGAGGGATTTCAAGAGAAGAGTTTTTGTTTAAAGGCTTTTTGGTTGCACAAGGCTTAGATAAAACAAAAACTCCAGAGATTAATTCATCAAAAATGTTTTATCGCTTTCAAGATAGCTACCGATGACGTCAGATACAGAACTAGAAACAGAAAAAATTCTCGTGGACTCACTTTTCCAAAAGTCTATGGAGGGCCTTAAGAAAAAAGCCGGTGAGGAAAGAAATATTTTAAGGCTCACAGGAGACGCGTCCAGTAGGCGTTACTTCAGGGTAGAAGCAAACAAGAACTATGTGGTTTGCCTCCAGCAGCCAACAGATGAAGATAAAGACACTTTCCTAGAGATCCAAAAGATTTTCGATAAAGAAAAAATTAGGGTTCCTAGAATATATGATTATGATTTAAAGAAGGGATACTTGTTAGAGGAGGACTTGGGTAATACAACACTGTTAAAGCACCTTTCAACATTGAGTTCCCCAAACGAAGAGCTAAATGCTTACCGAAAAGCTCTTGAGGAAATGATCAAAATACATTCAATTCCCAAATCGGATTACTCAATGAGTACATTTGCCTCATTGTTCTTCGATAAAGAGAAGCTCATGAGTGAAGTGGAGTTTACTAAAGCTCAATTGATAGAGGGTCTATTTGGTCAATCACTAACGAAAAAACAAGAAAAGGTTTTAAACCACGCTTTTTCTGAAATATGTCAGGCCCTAGCTTCACAAAGCATGGTCGTTACTCACAGAGATTACCACTCTAGAAACCTTATGGTTGTTAACCAGGACTTTGTCGTTATTGACTTTCAAGATGCAAGAATGGGCATACCTCAGTATGACTTAGTCTCTTTATTAGAGGACTGTTATTACAAAATTTCTCGCTCAAATAAGCACATTTTAAAGAAGGAATATTGGGAAAACTTTTTGAAGGAAAAACATTTCCAAGCCTCCTTTGAGGAGTATTGTATTTTATATGACAAAATGACCATTCAAAGAGTTTATAAGGCCCTTGGAAGTTTTGCTTATATATACAGAATGCGTGGGGATATTCGTTACTTGAAGTATATTGGTTATGCCTTTGAAAAGCTTAGAGATATCCTGTTTAGATATAAAGGATATAATGATCTAAGAATGGTCTTATCTGAGATTTACTATGAGTATTAATCATTCCGTTTTTTTTCCTTGTGCCGGTTTCGGGACTCGAATGGGTGAGGTTGGAAAAGAACTGCCTAAGCCTTTGTGGCCATTATTCTCATCAAATCTTCTCGAAATAAGTATTAATTATGCTCGCACCCTTCACCTAGAAAACTACTATATTAATGTTCATCATAAGAAAGAGGAATTGGTGAAATGGGCCGGGGCTTATAAGTTTCAAATCAATGTCTCAGAGGAGGCAGAAATCTTAGGAAGTGGGGGATGTTTTCATAGGTTGATGCGAACTTACCCACAGTTAGACGACCTTTTTATTTTTAATCCGGATAGTATTTTGATGTTGTCAAAAAGAGACTGGGAAAACTTTTTTAGGCTATCAAGTGAATCAAAGCATGTACTAATTGGGGTGGGCTGTGATCCCAACGACAAATATAATCGCCTCAACATAAAGAATAATTTTTTGGAAAGTATCCAACCACCAAGCAGCAAAGCACCAGCTATAACCTATTCAGGGTTTGGAAAAGTATCTCTCAAGTCAATAAAAGTGAAAGAAGGAGTATCGGGGTTTTTTGAAACAGTGGTTATTCCCGGGGCCAGTGGAGCCGTCGTTTTCATAGCTCAAGATCCTTATGAATTTTGGGATTTCGGCACTCTTGAAAGCTACAAAGAAAACGTAGTGAGACTATTGAGTGAGGAAGAGACTTCTTTCAAGAAATTCCTGGTTGATTATGGCCACTTGGATAGTTCAGATTCTCAAAAGAACACCTATGCTTCAAAGAATCCGGGGGTTATTAATTTTACAGGAGCTGAGTTAACCAAAGAGGACCCTGGAATATACCTCAAGGTGGGGAATGACTTGAAAAGGCTTATGCCTTAAGTCTCTTCTTCACTATTATCAATAATCTTGATCGCCTCTGTAGGGCATAATTCAATACATAGACCGCAAAAACTGCATGACCATGTATCAATATGGTACTGATTATTTTGTAAAATTATACTGTCCTCTGGGCATATAATCCGACAGACATCACAATTTATACAACGAGTATTCACTTCTAGAGATAAGTTCATGTATTCTTATTGTACCACTACTTAGGAGCATGTCGTTGAAGTTTTTAAAGCGCCCAATAGTCATTAAGAATGCATTGCTATTTTGTGTGCTTTCCCTATTTTTTCTTTCCGTTGTAGAGTCTTTGGAGGGCGGGGTTTCTGCCCTTGATCTTAAGGGATTCGCTGATCGAATTCGTTCAGATATATGGTTAATATCAGGAACGGTGATTGTACTTCTTTCGGTTTTTAGAGGTATGCGCTTTTCACCTCCGCTGTTTCTCATTTTTTGTGGATACATTCTAATAAAGTCTTTTAGTGTCTTTTTTATTGATCTCGATAAAATCATTCTCTTCTTGATCTTTTTATATTCCATTGTCGCTTATAATTTCTTCTTATTTCTAAGAATGGAGTTACAGGAGCCTTTTTATAACCCCCGCTTTCCAGATAATATTTTACCTGACTTTGGTTATAGAAAATTACCTATTACCTTGAAAAAGGACTCCCGTTCTATTGAGGCCTATCTAACGAACTGGGGCCCGAATGGTTTTTTTTGCCAGTTAAAAGATGAAGGAGATCTAATAAAGGGAAAAGTAGAGGTTGAAATCCTTTTAGAGGGCCACAACTTCTTTTCAGAAGGAGTCGTGATGACGAGGTCAAATGCTGGCCTTGGGATACGTATTACAAAAAACCCAGTACCAGACCTCGGTTGGACAGATTATTATGGTATTATAAACGAGCTAGGATTTAGACCGACCTATAATTAGCAGGATGCTTATGAAAAAAAACCTATTCTTATTCATGGTAATTTGTAGTGTCTTTATTGGATGTACAAAGAAATCAACACCAGAGAAAACCTTAAGAGATTACGTGGAGTACCGTTTTTCTAGTGGTCAGGATAGGGACGATCTCTTGGAAATGACCACTGGCGCTCTTTATGACAGGCTAGCGGAGATGGAGGAGAAGGATCTAGAAAGCTTTCTCGAAGTCGATAAGCTAAAGAAGAAACGGCTAAAGGTTCTCCTAAAAAACTGTCAGCCACAAGAGTGTTCCTTGACTTATATACTCAGCTATTCACAGGGAGAAGGTCAGCCCAAAGACTTTGGGATAGAAGTTAAGAAAATTGCACAACTAATAAAGATCGAAAATTCTTGGAAGATCTCTGATGTGAGTAATGTGAAGACCTATATAGAGGCACAGAAGAACCTCGACGTGAGCGCTGAAGGGGATTCAGAAAGTCCGTAAATTTTTTCTAATCTTCGTCCGATAAGAAGAATATGAATAATGAAGATGATTTCATTACTCGACTTATGGACGAAACCTACAGCAAGGTTGAGCATCCATCAAATGAGCTGAGTAATCAAAATGTTCATAGTCTGTCCGATTACTTTTCAAAGAGAGAAGACTCTCTCTATGAAAAGAAAGGTGTATTTAAGGATTTTGGTTCCTTTTGGCGTTTGTCTTTAGATGACAAAAGTTTGGATATTCCCAAAAAATTAGGATGGATGAAAGAGGTCAGTAGCTCTTACGTAAAAGTCTTCGAAGTTACAGACAAGGTTCTCTGTGAGGTTTTAACTGAACTGGGAGGCCGGGAAGTAAGTTATATTGAAGTCGATGAGAAGGGGTCTGTGGATTTAAGACCGCTCACCTGTCAAAAACCAAATTATCCCAAAGCCGCATAAAAAAAGCCTCCAATATGGAGGCTTTAATTTTTTAAAAATTTTGATTAACTTACAAGGCCATGTAGTAGTCTTTCAACATCTTTGCATCCTCTTCTAAATTAGGAGAGTTACAAATCATATAACCACGACAGTCTTCTTCTTTAAGCGCCTCTATAAGCTCTTTCCAGTTAAAGTCAGACTTCTCGAGATTGATGTGTTTAAGATCACCTTTAGAGTTTGAGCTGATACCAGAAATATGAATGTGCATATTTCTAACGGCTTCTTCTCCAAGTTCTTGTTTAAGACTTGAGAGAACTTCTTTAAATTCATCTTTAGAATTGTATTTACCAGTTCTTGCAAAAAGGTGACTAAAGTCCATGCAAGGACGACAGCTTGTAACGTTCTTAGTGAGAGAGATAAGTTCTTCAAGACTACCAAATTGAGAAGTCTTACCTGTAAGCTCGGGGCGTAGCTCAATTTCAATATCTAAACGATTAAGCCTTTCTTCAATGACGTTCATTGATTTTTCAACAAGATCAAAAACATCATATGGGCTGTCTTTCATGTAGAAAGCTGCGTGAAAAGTCATAGACTCTGCCCCACAGAGGTCAGAAATCTTTGCTGTCTGGATAATTCTTTCAACTGAAGAATCAATCTTATCTTGTTCTCTTGCATTAAGATTGATGTAGTAAGGTCCATGTGAGGTAAGCGGAACACCCAACTCATAAGAGATCTTACGAAGACCGCTGCTGACTTCTTCTTTCATACGCACGCCGTGCGCGAACTCTAACTGCATGCAGTCAAGGCCTAGTTGATGAATGGTCTTTACGCCCTCAATGGGGTTGTTTTTCTTGGGTGTACTGTTAGGAACTCCAGCTGTCCCGAATAAGAGCCGGTCAAATCGCATAAACCCCCCTGTATAGGTTGCCCAGGTTGTGTGAGTATCGTGTATTTTTTCCCTGCCACATGCTAAAGTGTCGAAAACACATATTTCGTCTTCTGAAACTTTAAGGCGGTGTGACAAACGGTTTATAGCCCTTATGGCCTTTAATGTCTATAATCATGGACAAAACGTATGATTTCTATAAACGCGTTGCGTCTAAAAATGGAGTCCCCATTAGAATAATCGCAGGCTTAACACTTTTTCTCTTTTACCTCGCCGTATTTGGAGTGGCAGGATTCTTTACTTTTGGTCCACTTGGAGAAATCTATGGTTTAGGCATTGCTCTGGCTATTGTTGTTCTTACAGTCCTTCTCGGAGACAGGGTTTTTCTGGTTGCTGTCGGAGCTAGAGAAGTCGATTCAAAGAATCATGATATTTATTTTGCTCTTCAAAACCTAAGTTGCGTAAAGGGCCTAAAGGATGTTCGTCTTTATAGTAGTCACCTTCTTCCCGTAAATGTTTATTGCCTTCAACCGATCTTTAATAATAAGTGCATTATTTTTTCAGACAAAATAATTAAGAATAAGGAATCTGAAATATGGAGATCCTGTCTTGATTATGCTTTAGCCTATTTAGAGGTTGGCCATGGTCGCTTTGCCAATCTCATCGTTTATTTAACTGCCGTTTTGTTGAGTCCATGCTTTATTCTTATTAAGTTGAAGCTAAGAGTATTGGCCGTACTCAACTTCTTCATCTTTCTTCCTCTGGTCTTTTTAAAAGATTACGTTAATGAAGTCACTTTAAGAGAGGTGTTCAATGAAGATGAGATTAGTAAAACCTTGAGAGTGACTTACTATTTAGAAAGATTTCCAAGGCCAAATACTACTTTTATCACCAGTCTTGCCGACGACCTTAGCCTATTTAAAATAAGAGATACGGGTCTCTGGCCTTCCCTTCTTGGAAGTTATGCCAATATTTTCAACAACTACGTGAAGTGGCATGAAAGAAAAAACTAATAAGTCTTTTGATTTTTCACGCTACTATCCTCTGTTTTTTACAGTGGTCTTTGTCATCATCCTCTTTCAGTATTCTTTTAGTACTTTAGAGGCGATTTTTTATGACATGAGAGTAAAGTACGATATCGGAATTTCATACAATAATGACATCATCTTAGTAGTTATGGATGAGGAGTCTGATGAGTTTCTTGGTGAGACTTTTCCTTATACATATGCCAGTCATTATCATCTCTTTGAAAGAATAGCGGCTGATAGGCCTAGGGTGGTGAATTATTTTGTTAATCTCACAGAGCCAGAAACTCAATCTGACAAGGAAAACTTAAGTCGTTTTAAAGGATCAATTTCGAGTTTCGTATCAGGTGGAGGTATCTTTCGCTTTGGAACAGATATGGACTCATGGGGTGAGCAGCTTCCCCCTAAAGACTTGAGGAGCTTTGGCTATTCATTAAGTCTTATCAATGTTGATAATGCTGCCTTCGCAAAAGACGAAGTTACGAGGAGGGCCATCCTAAACTTTTCTGGTGAGGATAGTTTGCACTTATGGACGGCCAATGAATATAGAAAGTTTTTAGGGTTAAACCCTATTTCGGCCAAAGACTTTCCTGGGTCTTATTATTTAAGAGAGGCAGACGCTACCTTTGCTTTATTTCGCTTTTATACTTCTCCTCTTGAGGCGAAGAATAAAATATCAAGGATACCCTTTCACTCTGTAAGAGTAGGGAACTTTCCTGAGGGCTTTTTTAAGGATAAAATCGTCCTCGTTGGGCCGAGCTACATATCAAATACTGGCGACTATGTTTTAAGTCCTTTCGATAAGGAAAACTTCAGAAGCTCAAAACTCTCTTTGCATGCCATTATTATTCAGGCCCTTATTCAAGGAAAGACGGTATACCAGTTACCTAAAACCTTTACTTACGTGCTGTGTATTATCGTCGCCATATTCCTCTCTATTATGATTTCATGGCTAAAGCCTACCCATGGCCTCCTTATAACTGTGGGAGTGATGATGGGATCTCTGATCCTTTCCTACCTACTCTTTGTGGTGGCAGGTGTTTGGCTCTATGTTACTCATTTAGTTCTCTCTGTTTTTGTTGTTTACTATATCTGGGTTCCATTCAGGGCGATTGGTGAATACCAAAGGCGATTTGCCATTCAGGAGGAAACCAAGCTTCTTAAGAAGGTCGAAAACCTAAAGCAAAACTTTATTAGTCTTATGAGTCACGACTTAAAAACACCGGTCGCAAAGATCGCAGGTCTCGCCGATAACATGCTCAATCAACGACAATTTTCTAATGAGGATGGAGAAAAGAACTTAAAATCAATTGTTGATTCAACAAAAGAGCTTAATAAATTTATAACGAGCATCTTAGACTTAACCAAAATTGAGTCACGAAATCTCACCCTCAATATGGTTAATAAAGATATAAATAATACGGTTGAAAGTGTTGTAAATAATCTACGCTTTGAGGCATCGAGCAAAAATGTAAAGGTTGAGACAGAGCTCGGCCCACTTTATCCCATTCAATTTGATCCTAATTTAATGAATCGTGTTCTTTCTAATCTTATAGAAAATGCCATCAAGTACTCTGGCGAAGGTTCTAAGGTTCTTGTAACAACACACGATGACGAAAAGTGGGTTTACCTCACTATTAAAGATAATGGAGTCGGGATACCACCCACTGATATTGAAAATATTTTTGAGAAGTTTTATCGGGTAAAGAATGACGCAAGCCACTCGATTAAGGGAACCGGTCTTGGTCTCTATCTTGTTAAGTACTTTGTAGAGCTTCATGGTGGTACAATATCTGTCACCAGTGAGATGGGACAGGGAACACAATTTCAGATAAAATTAAAGAATGAATAGTCCACGAGTGGGAGAGTTTTATGCACAAGGTCTTAGTTGTTGATGATGATAAAGTTTTACAAGGTTCCGTAAAGCAAGCCTTAGAGTACCACCATTTCTTTGTGGATACGGCAGATAACGGTAGGGAAGCTTTAAATAAGGTAACCGCTGGCGATTATGACCTCGTCGTTATGGACGTTAACATGCCGGAAATGGATGGCATTGAAGCTCTTGAGCAAATTAAGAAATTTAATCCGAGTATCATTGTTCTTATTCTGACGGCTTACTCAAATGTGGGTGATGCTGTAAAGGCCGTAAAGCTTGGAGCTTTTAACTATCTTGAGAAGCCGATTACATCAGAAAACCTTGTCGCCCTTATTAAAAGGGCCCTAAAGGCGAGAAGCCTTGTTGAAACCTCAAAGTTTTCTGCACCAACACTTAGTCTCGGAAATGAAGATAAATTTGTTGGCGAGTCTGATGAAATGGTTAAAGTTTTTAACGTTATTTCAAAACTCGCCCAAGTAAATACTCCTGTTCTTATTCGTGGTGAATCAGGTACGGGTAAGGAACTTGTTGCTAAGGCCATTCATTATAACGGACCTCGAAAGGATGAGAGGTTTGTAACGATTAACCTTGCTGCTATTCCTGATAACTTGATTGAGTCTGAGCTATTTGGGCATGAAAAAGGTGCTTTTACTGGGGCTACAGAAAGAAAGATTGGTAAGTTTCAATACGCTGACGGCGGAACTATTTTTCTTGATGAAATCGGTGACATCAGTGCAACTATGCAAGTTAAGCTATTAAGGGTCCTTCAAGAGAATTCATTCACTCCCGTTGGTTCAAACAGAGATGTAAAAGTTGATGTGCGAGTCATTGCAGCATCCCATAAACCCTTTGAAGAAATGATCAAAGAAGGGACTTTTAGAGAAGACTTATTTTATCGTCTCAACGTTCTTCCGGTTTACCTCCCACCTCTACGTGAAAGAGTATCAGATATCCCTTATCTCATTGATTACTATATTGCCTATTTCAATAGCCTTCATAATTTAGAGATTAAGGGTGTTAATGAAGAGTCTCTCAAGTTACTTTCTGCTTATGGATGGCCAGGGAATATTAGAGAGCTAAGAAATGTTATTGAGCACGCATTTATCATTGAGTCGAGTGATTACATTCGTCCAACGTCTTTACCAGACACCGTCCACAAAGGTGCTCAAAGTGGACAAGGTGCTTCAGAGGACGAGGATGAGACATCAAGAATCGATTTTAAAGGAATTCGTGAGTCTGTTTTAGATCGTGACATGTCTGACGAAGACGTAAATAAGTATCAATTTACTTTCGCTCAGGTTACAGAAGATAACGATATAAAGATGGACTTTCAGGTTGCCAAAGACCTTTTTGAAAAAGAGTTTATCGTTCAGGCCTTGAAGCTCAATAAAGGTAAGATTAATCAGACGGCCTTGAAAGCTAATATTCCCAAAAAGACGCTACTTAGAAAGATCGAAAAGTACGATATTAATCCGAAAGAATATTATTAATGAATAATATTTGGAAATATAGCCTCGTACTGGCTTTTTCCATCATTGCTGATCAACTTATAAAAGGTACGGCACAGAGTCTGCTGTTAGAGCAAAATTCTACAGCAGCTTTTCTTGGGCCACTGTCCTTTGCTCGATTGCTTAACCCAAATTTAATTTTTGGCATTAAAATTTCAGCATTAGGAGACTATCAAAACCTCATTTGCCACTTAATAGACCTCCTTTTGATATTTTGGATTCTAAAAAAAATCGTCTATTACAGAAATAGAGGACCTATAATTGGCTGGGGTTATACACTTTGGCTGATGGGAGTCTTCACCAGTTGGCTTGATAGAGTTTCCCATGGTTACACACTCGACTACCTCTCTCTTGGAAAGTTTAGCTTTAGTCTGGGTGATATCTATACCGTCTTAGGCCTCGTCATCATATTTTGGTTTGAGCTTATAAAAATTAAAATGAGGAAATCATGAGGCCAATCCTTTTTCATCTCTTTGGTGAGCCTGTTTTTAGCTATCCACTTTTAATGGGGTTTGGATGGGGAGTAGGCTTCAACTATTCCTTAGGCCTTTGGTTAAAAGATGGCCTTCAAAAATCTGACCTTTGGAAAATATTTATTGGCTCTTTCCTCTTTGGTTGGATTGGAGCGAAGGTCTTCTTCCTCCTCTTTTCTGCACCAGATAGAGCATTAGATTATTCAGTCGAGGTGAACTTTTGGCTTGGAGGCGGCTTCGTTTTTTACGGGGGTCTTGTTTTTGCGGCTCTTTTTGCTCTTACCTATGCTTTCTTGGTCAAGAGTACCAAAGTTTCTGATCTTGCTAATATTTTACCCGGTCTTTCTTTAGGGCATGCTCTCGGTAGGATTGGATGTTTATTAGCAGGTTGTTGTTACGGTAATCATTGTGATCTGCCTATTGGTATTGTTTTTAGGGGAGTGAAACGCCATCCGGTACAGCTCTATGAAGCCCTTGCGCTTGTCATCCTTTTTTTCGTTTTAAGAGAGCTTCTTAAGAAGAGGAAGAAAGCACAAACTCTTATCGCTTACCTTTTTGGCTACAGTGCTATTCGTTTCTTTTTAGAGTTTTTCAGGGGTGATGAAATAAGAGGCGCCTACTTGAACCTAAGTACATCCCAGTGGGTGAGTATCGTACTCATCCTCATAACATTAAGCGTGACAGTATTAACGAAAACTAGGCGTCGCTAGAAGCTTCTTGAGCCTCTTCTTTTTCTTCTTCTACAGGTGGCTCAAGTGAAAGGTTTTCACTTTCTAGGGCCTTATTGAGTGACTCTTGAGTGATGTAGAGTTGTGAACTAAGGGTTTCGTTTCCCCAGGCGATGAAAGAGTCATTGTGCTCATACATGGTGATGGTTTCCCAAGGACAGTCTTGAGAGCAGTTTTGACAACCAATACAGCGAGCAATGTCGATTTCAACCATTTGGCGAAAGCCAGGGTTTGATGGATCTGGTCCTGGTACGAGCTCAATAGAATCAACGGGACAGCCAGCGATACAGACTTCACAGCCTGTGCAACCGCTTTGGTGCACGACGGCAATTAGCTTAGGTGGTTTTTTACCCTTACGCTTAGGCTTAAGCCTAGCTGTATGAAATGGGTTTTCAACCAATATTTCTCTGTCGTCTTGCTGATCACTCATTATTGAACCCTATCAAGAAACCCTATTAAAACGGTAGTTTAGATGCATTCTATACCATAGACATCGTAGTACAAAGCGGTTTTGCTTGGACTTTTTTTTTAAGCTATATTGGCTGAGCTGTAAATAACGTTATTTCAAAGGTTTGAATAGTCCAGACCATGTGAAAGCTGAATGAATTAGAGGGATAATCATGAAGAAACTTCGCTTTGTAACGGCCGCTAGTCTATTTGACGGGCACGATGTCTCAATAAATATTATGAGGCGTCTGCTCCAATCAAAAGGTGTTGAAGTTATCCACCTTGGGCATAACCGCTCTGCTCAAGAAGTCGTCGATGCTTGTCTTCAAGAGGATGCCCATGCCGTAGCGCTTTCCTCTTATCAGGGCGGCCACATGGAATACTTCACTTATATCAGAGAGCTTCTCAATGAAGCTGGTGCTCAAAATGTTCGTATCTTTGGTGGCGGTGGAGGAGTCATTACTCCTAGCGAGATTAAGGAGCTTCACACGCGAGGAATCACTAAGATCTATTCTCCTGAAGATGGGATGAAGTTGGGTCTTGTTGGTATTATCGATGACATGATCGAGAGGTCTAATTACTCCACAACAGAAGGAGTGGACTTTTCAACATTAGATCCAAATAACTTAAGCTTTGCCCAAGCTTCAAAGGTCATATCAGAAATTGAGAATACGGGAAAGACACCTGTTAAGTTTAATGAAAAGAGTATACCTGTTTTGGGGATAACTGGAACTGGTGGTGCTGGTAAGTCTTCTCTTATTGATGAAATTCTTCTTCGCTTTAATCGCTATTATAAAGACGCAAAGATAGCTTTAATTTCTGTCGATCCAACTAAAAAGAAAACTCAAGGGGCTCTTCTAGGAGATAGAATTCGCCTCGGTTCAGCAACTTATTCTCAGTTCTTTGTGCGCTCACTTGCCACAAGGGATTCTAAAACTGAACTAAGTCCAGAAATTAAACAAGTCGTATCCTTTCTCAAGAGTCAGGACTTTTCTTTCATCATGGTGGAAACATCCGGTATCGGGCAGGCCTCTGATGAAATTACTCAAGTCGCTGATAAATGTGTTTATGTCATGACTCCAGAGTATGGTGCAGCAACACAGTTAGAAAAAATTGAAATGCTTGAGTCAGCAGACTTCATTGTGCTTAATAAATTTGAAAAGCCACGTTCTGAGGACGCCCTTAGAGATATCAGAAAGCAATATCGTCGTAATAAAGGCCTTTTCCAAGGTCATCCAGGTTCTCCAGAAGATCATGAGCTTCCTGTCTTTGGTACGATGGCGTCCAAGTTTAATGATAGTGGAGTAAATGCTCTCTTCTACGAGTTGGCGAAGTCTTTGGACTTTGACACAAAAGAAGTAGAAAACCTTCCGATTGAAAGAAGTCCAAAGGCCAAGGGCTCTATCATTGGCCCAGACCGAACACTCTATTTGCGAGAAATCGCAGGTGCTTGTCGTGAGTATAATAAGAAAACTCAAGACGACTACAATTTACTACAGGACTATGAGGCACTTGAAAAAGCTAAGGAGCTTGTTCCTGGTAACAAAGATTTAGAGCAAAAGTTTAAGGAAGTATCAGAAAAGGTTGGTGACCTTCCTCTTGCTGCGATTAATGAGTTTGAAGAACTAAAAAAGACTTACGACAAGGGAGAGTTCTCCTATAGCGTACGAGGTAAAGAAATTAAGGTCATTACAAAGAATAAATCACTGTCGGGTAACATGATTTCACGCGTAGGTTTACCTTCCTTAAAATCTAAGCCTGAAACATATAAGTACCTTAGAAACTGTAATGCCCCCGGTTTCTTTCCCTATGGTGCGGGTATTTTTCCCTTTAAAAGGGCAGATGAAGAGCCAAAGAGAATGTTTGCAGGGGAAGGTGGGCCAAAGCGAACCAATAAGAGGTTTCACTACCTATCTAAAGATGATCCCGCCAAGAGACTTTCAACTGCTTTCGATTCTGTAACACTTTATGGTGAGGATCCCGATAAGCGTCCTGATATTTTTGGAAAAATTGGTGAAGCAGGTGTCTCCATTGCGACCCTAGATGATATGCGTGCCCTATATGATGGCTTTGATCTGACAAGTCCAAATACTTCCGTTTCTATGACCATTAATGGACCCGCACCTATTATCCTTGCTCTCTACATGAATACAGCGATTAAGCAAAAGCTTGAAGGTGACGATTTTTGGAATGAAGAAAAGCGTGTAGAGGTCATGCGACAGGTAAGAGGGACTGTTCAAGCTGATATCTTAAAAGAAGATCAGGCTCAAAATACGTGTATTTTCTCTCTTGAATTTAGCCTTAAGCTTATGGGTGATATCCAAGAGTATTTTTGTAAAAATGCCATTAAGAATTACTACTCTGTATCGATTAGTGGCTACCACATTGCTGAAGCGGGAGCTAATCCAATCACACAAACGGCTTTTACTTTGGCCAATGGTTTTACTTTTGTTGAGTATTATTTAAGCCGTGGCATGAATATTGATGACTTCGCTACAAACTTAAGCTTCTTCTTTAGTAATGGCTTAGACCCAGAATATGCTGTTATTGGACGCGTTGCTCGAAAAATTTGGGCCGTAACAATGAGGGACAAATATGGTGCAAATGAAAAGTCTCAAAAGTTTAAGTACCATATTCAAACTTCAGGAAGGTCTCTTCACGCTCAAGAAATTGACTTCAACGACATCAGAACAACTCTACAGGCTTATTTAGCTCTCTCAGATAATTGTAATAGTCTTCATACCAATGCTTATGATGAGGCCATTACGACTCCTACTGAAGAAAGTGTGAGAAGAGCAATGGCGATCCAAATGATTATTAATAGGGAGTTTGGTCTGAACAAAACTGATAACCCCATGCAGGGCTCATACTTGATTGAAGAGCTTGCCGAGATTGTAGAAGAAGCGATCCTTGAAGAGTTCGAAAGAATTTCTGATAAGGGAGGGGTTCTTGGTGCAATGGAAAGTATGTATCAAAGAGGGAAGATCCAAGAAGAGTCGCTCTATTACGAAACCTTAAAAGATAGTGGAGAGCTTCCAATTATTGGAGTGAACACTTACCTTGCCCCCAATATCGAAGAGCAGATGCAGCAGGAAATAGAAATTTCTCGCTGTTCAGATGAAGAAAAGCAAGATCAAATCAACCGCTTAATTGATTTTAAAGAGAGAAACAAAGATAAGTCCGAAGAAGCTCTCGCATCTCTAAAGGCTGCCGTTCTTGAAGATAGAAATGTTTTTGAAGAACTTTTAAAGACAGTAAACTACTGCTCTCTTGGTCAAATAACGAATCTCCTCTTTGAAGTAGGTGGCCGCTATAGAAGGAATATGTAATGGCAAATAAATCAAACCTTTATACAAAGATGGGTGATAATGGAGAAACTGGCCTTGTGGGTGGGACTCGAGTGTCGAAGGCCGATGCCCGCATAGACCTCTACGGCGAGGTCGACGAACTCAACTCATGGGTAGGAATTGCTATTACTCAGTTGCCATTGGAAAAGTTTAAAGATGAGATTACGTACCTTCAAAGAGTTCAGTGTTACCTGTTTGACCTTGGAAGTAATCTCGCCTGTGAGGCCGAGCAACGTGAAAACTTCAAACTTCCTAAGCTCAACGAAGAAATTATTGAAGAGCTAGAAAAGAAAATTGATGTTTTAGATTCTCAATGTCCAAAACTTAAAAACTTCATTTTGCCAGGAGGCAGTAAAGCTTCTTCATCTTTACATCTCTGCCGTACGGTTTGTAGAAAAATAGAGCGTAAGATGGTTCAATTTCGACTTCAGCATCAAGAAGAGCTTCCCGTACACGCAGCTCCCTTCATGAATCGATTGAGTGACTTTTTCTTTGTCTTGTCTCGTCATGTAAATGTGAAAGAGGGTATAGAAGAAGTTCCTTGGAAACCACAGGTTTAATCTTTTTTAAACAGACCCTTTATTTTCCCGAGTAGACCACCCTTGTCTTCATCATGGTCAGTTTTTACCTTCTTCGTTTTCTTGGTTTTGGCTTTCTTAACTTCTTTCTTTTTGTCGCCTTTTAACTCTAGCTCATCAAGGTTGGCAATTTTCGACTTTTCTTTAGGGGGGGGGGGCTTTGGTTCTTCTCTTTTCGTAACAGTTTGAGTGTGATCTTCCTCGATTTCTTGCTTTCTTCTTATCTTGGCGAGAAGAGTTTTTTGCTTACTCTGACCAAACTCATCTTCATCAACGTCATCAATACCTTCAACTTTCGCACCGAGCCTGACAAAGGTGACACTTGTTCTTTCAAAGTCCCTTTTGTGAAGACCAAGCTCCTTTGCATTCATTTCGCTATCATCTAGTGCTATCTTAACTTTGCCAATTTGGACAAAGTCATCGAGGTAGATAAAGGTTTCTTGAATTTTACTACCGTTGAGAAAGGTACCATTGGTTGTTTCGAGGTCTTTGATAACGGCACGTCCATCACTATTAATTTTTACGGCCAGGTGTTTGCCACTAATCATGGAGTCTTTAAGAGTGAGGTGACACTTAGATGACCTCCCGATAAAGAAAGGCTTGCTGGTCAGCCTGACCCGCGTCTCCTCATCTCCATCTTTGACATTTAAATAAATCGCCATAATATCACCTGATTTCAGTATTATAGGATACTTTGGACACCGAATAAATTTAGTGTTTTGATTGATCCAAATTTGCCGGTATTATAAAGGTGTTATAAATAGGGTAAAAAAAGTCTTATTTATTAAGGAAGTGACAAAAAGATGAGTGAACAGAGAAATATCGTCAACTTAACGGAAAAGGCGATCGAACAAGTAAAGTCTATTTTTGAAGCCGAAAACAAGGGTGAAGAGTACGGTTTACGCCTGGGTGTAGTGGGTGGCGGCTGTTCTGGCCTTTCGTATAAGATCGATTTCGACACAAAGAACGAGAAAGATAATGTCTTGGAATTTGATGGTGTTAAGGTTTTTATCGACCTCAAATCCTCAATTTATTTAAAGGGCGTAACCCTCGACTTTAAAGATGGTCTCAATGGAAAAGGTTTTGTCTTTGTTAACCCAAACGCAACGAATACTTGTGGTTGTGGTGAGTCTTTTTCTGTCTAGTCGATGAAACTCTTTAAAATACTTCAAGATAAGATCTATCACTTGGGTCAAGATTATTGTTGTCTTGAAGTATCAGGTCCAGATTCTGAGCGTTTTCTCAATGGCCAACTTACGAATAACGTAAGTGAACTTAAGGAAAATCACTTTCAGCTTCAGGCAAGGCTCGATCGAGGTGGAAAACTCAAATCTTTTTTCTATTTAGGAAAATCAAAAGACCTATTCTTTATTTTTATTCAAAAAGATCTAAAAGTCGCCCTTGTTGATGACCTAGAACGTTTCATCATTATGGATGACGTTGAGATTAAAGATCATCAAAAAGATCTTTGGGTCCATTGGAGTTTTTACGCGAATCACTTTGAAGAAAGTGGCTTCAAAGGGGAGTTATGTGGAGCTCCTTGTATTATAACTTTTGAAAAACCAAAAGATAATCAGGCACAGGAGCTTTCCGATAAAAAAAGAGAAAGTCTCTTTGTCCTACAGGGGGAGCCTGTTTGGGGAAAAACAGCGGCTCAAGATCAACTTGTGACAGATACCGTTGTTAATTTAAAAGGTGTATCTCTGGTGAAGGGATGTTTCCTTGGCCAAGAAACAGTCGCGAAGATTGAAACGAGAAGGGGAGGTGCTTACTTTCCCGTTCTTCTTAAGGAGCTTAGTTTCACTCCTACAGAAGGAATAGAGTTATCCATTGAAAGCAGAAGGGCAGGTAAGATCTTATGGCAGGGTACAGTAGACGATAAGCCTATAGCTGTTGCCAGTTTACTCAGGGATTTTAGAGTAAAAGGGCGCAAGCTGTCTTTTTCTTGTGAAGAGCGTTCTTTTTCCGCTGTTGTTGAATATATACCTTTGTATGAATCACTTCCTTCAGATAAATTAGCGGAGTCCCTTTTCGAAGAGGCCGTTAGAACCTTTCAGGGCTCTGATGAGAAGACGGCAATTGAAGCCTTTGAAACAATTCTTAAGATTGATCCGCAAAATGAAGATAGCTTTGAAGCGATAGGTGTCTTATTTGGTCGAATTGAGAAATATGAAGAAGGAATTCGCTTCATGGATAAGGTTCTTGAGGCAAACCCCGAGAGCGTTATGGCCCACACAAATAAGAGTCTCTTTTATATGCGACTTGGCGAAATTGAAAAAGCCGAGGAAGAGAAGGCCCAAGCGACTGTAAAGAGCTTTGGTCAATTTGGGAAAGAGGCCCAAGATAAAAAGCAAAAAGAAGAAGAAAAGAAGAGAGAAGAAGCTGAAATCCAAAGACGCTTTGAAATGTTTGAGCAAGTCTTAGAGCTTGATCTCCATGATCCACTGGCCAACTACGGTTTGGCCGATATTTATTATCAAAGAGGAGAAGCAGAGAAGTCTATTCCTCTTTTAGAAAAGGTATTAGATAGTGATCCAAAATACTCTGTGGGTTACCTTTTATTAGGAAAATGTTTTCTGGCCTTGGATGAAAAAGATAAGGCAAAAGCCGTATTTGAGAAAGGGATTGATGTAGCCTCAAAGCTTGGAGATCTTATGCCGGCCAATGAAATGCAGTCTAAATTAACTTCTTTGAATTAAGGTCAGCTTCAAGCTCTTTGAGCCTTTGCAAATCCTCGGTCTTCAAAAGATTTCTTACCTCATTTTCAACACTGTGGTCGTCCTCAAGCTCTTTAAAGACCAGACCAACGACTTCCATACCAAAATCGGTAACCTTTTCTAATTGATAGGCTTGATCAATTTCGGTTTTACACCTTCTTATTAATACGGCTTCCTCTAAAAATCTATAATAGACCTTCTGAAGCTCTTCGTCCGAAAAGTGATCGCTACGTGCTTCCCAAACTGAAAGTTCCTTGAAGAGACGGTATGCCCAATAAAAGGTAACCAGTCCATGGTAGAGACCACGAATTGGACGTAGGGCCTTTCTCCAGGGACTATAAAATATTTTGTCATCATCCTCATAAATAATCTCGTCTTCACCTTCTAGAAGAGCGTTGAGGAAATGATGACCATTTTCATGGAGAAGGTCATCTACCATGTCGACAAAGTCACGGTCCCTCACATTAATAGAAGAATACCCTGGTAATATGGCCATTGAGTAGCTAACCAGTTCCTCTTGGTATAAGGGCACGATAGTATGGGTATAGTTATGAAAAATAGTGCTTAAGTCACTACTAAGGCAATTTATAACATTGAGGGCCTTTTCAACCTTAGAGAAGTAGGAAGAGTCAGCCTTTTGTTCTTTGTCAAAGCCTGCCATTAAGGTGAGTTCGCCAATTTTGTGTTTGAGGTTTGAGGCTTGCTCCGCCGTAACCGTGACGACGTCATCCCCATTCACGATTTGAATTTGCTTTCTATCATGAAAAACACCAGCAACAGGTATAATTGCTTCGCCTTTGTAATCCTCTAAAACATAAATATCTTTTTCTTCCCCCAAAACTAATACACCATTTGTTTCACCAATCTCTGGAGTAAGAGGGTATGAAACTGGGCCGTTTGGCTGCCAATTTTCTTTAGAAATATGAAGATGAAAAAAACAGATGATTTGGATTTCTTGAAAGTCGATAACCTTTTCTAGAATATCTTCTGGTTCTTCGTTCTTTTCGACGAGGTCTACAATAAAACCCAATAGGTCTGAATCAGAATAAAAACCAATGAGCTCATTATTCTCAGATACGCCTTCTTCAACCAGGGAGAGAGTATCAACAATCTTATCGATGAGATTAAGCCAGTAAAACTTTAGCGGAGAGTATGTTTCGAGTTCCTGTCGTCCAAGTATATCTTTAAGCTCTTCTTGAAACTCATTACTCAAATAGGGACTTACTTCATCTTCAGAAACATCATCACGCAGCTCAGATAAGAATTGGTCGTAACTTTCCTTGAGATTTGTGTTGTTGCTATCAAAAATTGGATTTTTAGACAGAAGAGGGGACATAGGGTCTCATAAATAAAGTGGCTGGGGCGGCGGGATTCGAACCCGCGACCAACGGATTAACAGTCCGCTGCGCTACCGCTGCGCCACGCCCCAATCCATTTTATGAGCTTACATTTATAGAGGACCTACTTCTGCTTGTCTAGATGAAAAATTAAGCCCTTATAAAAAGATCCACTCTAAGTATTTGATTTTATATGTGAAAAAGTGTTTTGCTCAAGTATTGAGCCTAATCTGTCGATAGGTTTAAGAGGTCTTATGGAATTTCGCGGTCAACTAGTCAAAAATCTTCTTAGAATATTAACTCCCGAGGAGATCGCGGAGCTCACGACCTCATCTTCAGAAAGGAAGAAGGTTGATTTATCCCTTCTCATTCAGTCTGACCTAGGAGGTGAGAATTACCAAGAGGTCATGGAGCGACTCCAGTCTTCAAGTGAATCACAAGAAGAGGAGGAGGGAGAGGCCAAAATTCTACCCTTTGAAGGAGAAGAGGCTTCAGAGGAGGTAAAGTTTACTTTTCAGGCCGGACAAAGAGTTCATGCCTTAATGGAAGAATATGGAAAAGTGTTTGCGGAACTCGATAAAAAGGTTCTAGGTCCTAAGCGATTTCCCAAAAAGAAAAGCTTTTCGGGTAAGAAGCAAACGAGTGAACTTATTTTAGAGCAAAAGAAAAAGCTACATGATTCATACAGCAAGATTAAATCTTTAGAGGTTCTCTCTCTCTACCAAGAAACAAATGCCACAGAAGTCCACAAGAAGACATCAGAGGAAGACTTCTCTTATTCATCAAAGCTTGGTGTTCTTATCAATAAGAAACAGGCTTAGAGATCCATTCCTTTAATAGACTCTACTCCACTCGCTTGAACTTCTTGCATTTGCAAACTCGACTTTTGAAGCACGCAACTATCAATCATGGCCACGGCTGCAGGTCTGTAGTTTCCAGAATTCTTTAGGCCGCCAAAGGGCAGCTTTGGACTAGCACCACAGGTGGAGCGGTTCCAGTTAATAAGTCCTGCATCAATTTCTTCAAAACACTTTTTAAAGAGGTTTTCGTCAGCGGTAAAAACACCAGCAGCTAGACCATACTCAGTTGCATTAGAAATCTCGATGGCCTCTTCAATCTCTTTGTAAGTGATAAAGGTACAATTCGGACCAAAGATTTCACTAGTAAGAAAGTGACTATCGTCTTTCCACTTTTTATTGAAGTGAATTGAAGGGCTAACGTAATAACCTTGGTGATTTTTAGAAATGGCCTTACCGCGCATGATCTCTTCAAAGCCCTCTCTTTTGGCCATGCCCATGAAGAGAAGGTAGTTGTCCACTGCCCTCTGGTCTACAAGGGGTCCCATGAAGGGTTCTTTTTCATAATCAATTGGGTGATCAACAATAATTTTTTTGCTGTAGCTATGAAATTTCTCAATAAATTCATCGCTGATGGATTCGTGAATAGCAATAATGCTCGTGGAAGTGCATCTTTGACCAGAGGTAAGATAGCAGGCCTTAAGGAGCTCTTCCATGGCGACATCAAGATTGGCATCATGATGTAAGATGCCAGGGTTTTTACCACCAAGCTCTAGGGCAACAACCTTAGTAAGGTCTTGATGGGTTGACTTTAGAATCTCTAAGCCGACTTCTTTACTACCAGTAAAGTAGACACCCTTTATTTCTTTTTTGTTAAGAAGCCTACGTGCAACTTCGCCATCACCTTGAATAAGGTTTACGACACCTTTAGGAAAACCAGCTTCATGAAAACAATCAATAAGGAGCTGAGCAGAATAAGCGGTCTTTTCGGAAGGCTTAAAAATAACGGAGTTACCCATGATGAGGGCACTAAGAATTTGAGTGTTCGCCAAGTGACAAGGAAAATTAAAGGGGCCAATGATAAGTGCTGGCCCTAGGCTTCTATAGGCTAGCTCACCACGAATACCGGGCATAATATTGTCATAGACTTTGTCAGTAACTCTGGGAAGGCTGTCATTAATTGTGACATCAACCTTACCTATAACACTATTGGCTTCACCTTGAGCTTCCCATAGAGGCTTCCCCATTTCTAAAGAGATCGCCCGAGCAATGTCATCTTTTTTAAGCTTAACCTGTTCTTGAAATTTTTTAAGAAAGGAGATCCTCTCTTCAAGACTAACTTTTTTCCAAAAACGATAGCCTTCAACAGAGCTTTCGGTAACACCATCGACATGACCATAGTTGATGGGCATTTCCCAAAGAGTAACTTTGGTATCAGCAGGGCACTCTCTTTTGATGAAGTGCTCTACACCCTCTGGTCCTTTTACAGAAGAAGGGTTGTATCTGCCATAAAAATAGTTTCCTTTTAATTCAAACATAAAAGATTCCTTAAATTTTAAAACCGTGAACGCTTTTTTGACCTACTTTCTTAAGGTCTTTTTCACGGTAGAGAAGTTTATTACCTTTTTTTGTTGCCTTAAATACAGGAGCATAGAATTTGTAGTCTCTATGGTCAAAGTTGGCTAGCCAAAGCTCTTGTGAGGCACTCTCTTTATTTTTATCTTTTTCTATTTCATATAAGTCCAGGTCTTGAATAAGAGATATATCCTCTAGCTTGGCTCGAAAGTGAGGACCACCGTCAAAGGGGTCAACTTCTTCTGTGTAATAAAAACCAATATTCTCGAGCATTCGTTTTACGGGAAGTGTTTGGTTGCCGACCTTTCCGATGGCATCGCGAGCATCAATTGGGAGTAGGGCCTCGTAAATCGTATCTTGTGGGAAAAGAGATAAAATAAACTCTTTGTTCTTACGAGAGAGAAGGTCTGCATCGTGGTAATCCATGTTAAGAAAACGTCTGCCAATGGCCTCCCATAGGGGTGACTTTCCCTGTCCATCAAAAGGTGGCATGAGCTCAACATGAATTGTCTCGGTAAAGAGTTCTTTATTCATACCCATAAAGAGGAAACGGCCAAAGGATAGGGCCTTCCCAAGTTTATATTCATGACCTCTATAGCCGGGATCTAAAACAAGTCCGCCAATTTCAGTATAGCCATTTGATGTATGGCCAAACTTTAACGTCCCATGAATAAATCCAGTGTTTAGAGACTTACTGTATTTATGTTCTTGGCCTACCTTCAAGTAAAAGTGAGGTTCTGATTCGGTGCCATGAAGTCCATGGATCAAAGAAACACCAATTACCTTCTTCGTTTTAAGGTCCTCGCAGACAAACATAAAAACATTATTTTCCTTAGACTTGTGGGGATCATCAAAACTAAGGGCAGACTTTTTAATAAGATCACCTAGGACTTTTTTGTCACTAGGGATATTTATAAATTGCATGAGTTGGCTCAACTCAAAAATTTCTTCTAGGTCTGAATCAATAATGCTTCTTATGACAAACATTAATCCCCCAAGGCCTTACTAAGTAATTGAAGTTGGTCTTCATTGAAGCTGGTCGTAAAAATGAGAGCATCTTCATGAGATCTTATAGCATTTCCCTTTACCGGAGAACTTAAGAGGGCAATGAGACCATCTATACTCGTGATGAGCTTTGAATCATTAAAATGCGCTTTGAGCTGCTCTTCTCTATTTTTAATTAATCCAAACTCACCATAGAATTGTCCAAGATCGTAGAATCTAACAAGAGAACTGGTGAGTTCAGCTGAAAGATAACTTGATAGACCAAAAGAAGAGTTTTCTGTTTTGGAAAGTCCAATATCTTCTCCAAATACACCGCCGAGACCGATAACTTCACCCTTTTCCAATAATTCTTGAGACTCTCTTGTCAGTAGATCTTTAACTCTACCATCTCGTGGGTCGCACTTTGCTGGCGGGTGTGTGAGATATAATTCTATACCAGTGACTTTCTGTATGAGGTTTTCAACCTCTTTTTTTATTTGATTTCTTCTTTCAGGAGAGCAGGTATAGGAGCCAGAAAGAGCGACCTTAAGGGCCGTTTTGATAATAAGGGGATGACTACCTCCTAAAAGTCCTTTAGAGCCGTCTAAAATGAAAACTCCTTCTTGAGACAAGAATCCCCTGCCGCTAGCAAGGTTCTCTTCTTCAAATAGGACAGACTTTCCTTGTCTTGCGTGGGACAAGATATCACTGAATACCTGATGAATTGACTCTTCTAAAGATGACATAAGAACCTAATTTTGCTTACTTGAACTCTTTAAGAGCGAATATGATAATAATAACATGCCGGATTCAAAAGCTGATCAAATATTAAAAAGTGCGGAAGAATTTTACGTGAATCAAGATTATGATTCGGCGTTAAGTGTCATACTTAAGGCAAAGAGTGATCTTGATCCTGGACTCTTTCATTACAACCTTGGCTCAATCTATTTAAAGATGGAGCAGCTTGGACCTGCAAGATTTCACTTAGAGAAGGCGAAAAACTTTGGGTTTAGCTACCCCATGTTGTGGAAAAACCTGAAATATATAAAAGCACAACCACAGGTTCTCGATCCAACTAAGTCTAAGAATTTTCAAGAGTTCTTTGTTGGAAAGGTTATTGATACGCCAATGTTTTTTGTAGGTCTATTTGGTCTTATCTGTACAATTTTCATACTCTTATCTTTTCGAAAGAAGTGGATAGAAATAAAGGCTGCGGTTGCAGGGGTTATTTTGTTGGCCTTACTACCCCTTGCTGGAAGTTACATCATTAAAAATGGCTATCAATATGCGATTGCTCTTAAACCAATTCGTGTTTATGAGGGGCCCTCTAAAATCTATCCAGACTACGGAGAAATTGCTGAGGGAAGCCGGGTGCTCATAAATAATCTTCAAGATGATTGGTACTTTATTATTTCTCCAAGCTCACAGTCTGGTTGGGTCGAAAAAACCGATCTTGGATTTTATTAGGACAGTTTATGAGTTACGAAAAAGAAATTAACCAGCGAATTGAAGAAAAGAAAGTACTTCCAGAAAAGTTAGAGATCTCAGTCCTACGCTATTTTTGGCAGTCTAATCCTGTTTTGGGCAAGAAGAGAGATTCAATTCCACGCTTCTTGAGAAAACTAGAGGTCTTTAGCAACTTTAGTGAAAATGAGCAGAGGATACTGGCGAAGTATTTTCATTTACGTCGTTTCGGTGCAGGCGAGACAATTTTTAAGCAGGGAGATTTGGGGGTTGGTTTTTATCTTATCTACAGTGGCTACGCCGACATCATTATTGATTCGAGTGATTCTTCTACCTCTAACTCTGATGAGTCAAAGCATATCATTACTCTTGAAAAATCTGACTACTTTGGTGAGCTTGCTTTGCTTCAAGAAATGAGTTTAAGGAATGCCAGTGCCATCAGTCGTCAGGGTTGTGAGCTTCTTGGTATATTCAAACCGGACGTAGAAGAACTTATTAATCAATACCCTGTAATTGCAGCAAAGCTCCTTCAATCTGTAAGTCTTATTGTTGCTAATAGATTGTTCTCACTGACAAAGGAAGTAGAAGAACTAAAGTATAAGATCACTTCATTAGAAAAGGATTCTGATGGCCATAACTAAGGCAGTACAAAAACGAGAGCGTTTTAAGCTGGGTTTTTTCATCAGTTGTATTCTTGTTGCTTTCCTTGGCCTAATGGCAATGCCACGTATTAGCGTTCCTCTTCTTATGGGCTACGTTATTTATCTGATTATTTATCCTGCAGTTCCTACACTTGAAAAACTTGGTATTAATCAAACGGGAGCCATCTGGATTGTTTTTTCCTCGATGATATTCTTCTCAACTTACCCCTTCGTAAAAATTGTTCCAACTGTAACTGCAGAAGTTGAAAATGTTCAATACTACCTTCCTAAAATAGAACGGTACGTAACGACAAAGTACAATGAGCTTAGAAGAGAAGTAAAAGAGAGAACGAGTTTTGAAATTGGTGATAAGTACTTCTTTCAGGCACTAGATTGGGTGAGGACAAAGTCAGGGGGGCTACTTTTAAACATTCCGAAGTTTCTTGCCTCTCTATTGGAGTGGGTGTTCTTTATCCCTCTGATAGTCTTCTTTCTCCTTAAAGATGGAAAGAGCTTTAAGAGAGGTATTCTTAAGCTGACCCCGAATAGTATTTTTGAGAGGTTCTATTTTCTATCTCATCAATTTAATAAGAAGTTAGGTGATTACATTTTTGCTAAATTTGTTGAGGCCTCTATTGTGGGTATTACCATCACATCTGGTTTGCTCATTTTAAATGTTCGCTTCGCTCTACTTTTTGGTCTCATCGCAGCGATTACAAATATTATTCCTTATGTTGGACCAATTGTTGGATTTGTTCCTGCATTGCTTTTTGCTCTGGCCGAATATGGTTCAGGAACAACCCTGGGCGCCATTATTGTTTTGTATCTCGTCGCCAACGCTATCGATATTGCTATCGTCTTTCCCATTTTAGTCTCTAAGGTCGTCGACCTTCATCCCCTGACTGTCGTTGTAAGCGTCATATTGGGGAGTCAGTGGCTTGGGATGATTGGTATGGTCATCTCCATTCCTGTTGCTGCTGCGTTAAAGCTTATCGCTCAGGAAGTTTACAAAGAAATTTACCAAGAATAATGGCTGTCTTCTTTTGACGATGGTTGTTATGTCTTGATAAGATTAGCCAAAAGCAATAGAGGCTAATCATGCGTAAATTACTGATTTCAGTTGTTCTCATAACAGGGCTTTTTTCTTCGTGTGCTACTAAGCGTCCTGAAGGTAAAACTCAGGCTGAGGTTCTTTTTAAAGAAGCAGAGAAGCTAATTGAATCTGGTCGATTTATTCTTGCTACAGAAAAGCTCAATAGAATTCGCAGTAAGTACCCCTATTCCTATTATGCAACTTTTGCGGAGCTCCTGGCAGCAGATGTTCTCTTTAAGCAAGAGAATTACGCAGAAGCCGCTGCTGCTTATATTGTATTCAAGGACTTTCACCCTAAGCATAAGAAAGCCGATTATGTTCTTTGGAAAATCGGTGAATCCTTTTTTATGCAAATGCCAGACACTCATGACCGAGACCTTTCTCCTGGCTTTGAGGCCATCAAGTACTTAAAAGAATTAAAAAGAGTTTACTCAGATAGTGAATATGCAAAGAAAGCCGATGAGAAAATAGCTAAAGCAGAAGAAATGATTCGCCTTAAAGAGAAGTATATCGCGGATTTTTATTACAGAACTGAAGTTTATGATGCCGCTCGCTTTCGTTACGAAAATATTATTGAAGAGTTTCAAGAACCAAACTTGAGGTCCCATGCGATTATTCGTTCATTCATGGCCTCTACAAAGCTGAAAGATAATAATTACTGTCAAAAGAATAAAGCAGTATACGCAGAACTTATAAAGCCTGATTATAAAGAAGACTTTAACGAGGCCGTCGAAGACTGTCTCTCTGTTAAAAAATAGGAGAATCAGTTGCGTTCATTAAAAAAGAGTGAAGACTTTAGAAAAGCACAAGATTACTTTGATCATCAGGAGTATAAGAAATCTCTCATTCTCCTTAATGACATCGTTGAAACGGAATCTGATGATAAGGAGCTATTGACAAAAACATTTTTTCTAATGGCCAATATCTTCCATATGAAAGGGGAGATTGGAAAAGCGATTAAGGCTTTTAATAAGGTACTATCTCTCGACCCTTCTCATACAGATGCCTCTATTAGCCTTTCTGTTCTTTATAATGATATCGGTCGCTACGAAGAAGCTCAGAGAATCTTTGAGGTGGCCAACCAAAGAGTAAAGAGTGGTCAGGACCAAGAGTTTTTAGAAGATGGTCATATTAATAAAAAGTTCGCAGCAAAGCATTTTGAGTTGGCCGAGATGTATTTTACCTACAATCGTCTAGATGAAGCTCTCTTTGAATATAACAAGGTGAGTAAATTAGATCCTACTAACTTAGAGGTAAGGATTAAAATAGCGAAGACTTACGCTAAGAAGAACTTTATTAATAAAGCCTTTGACGAACTTCAGAGTCTAAAGAATGAACAACCTAACTTTTTGCCTGCCCGTATTGCTCTTGGAGTTCTTTTCTATGGCTGTGGCAAGATTCTAGAAGCACAAACAGAGTGGGAAAAAGTCCTTACTAAAGACCCTCGCAATGAAGAGGCCCTTATGTATTTGAATTTGTCTCGCACAGCTACCGAGACGAGTCTTTCGTAAATAAGCTATAAAAATAGACATAAAAAAAGCCCGCTTAAAAGCGGGCTTTTCTTTTTTTAGATGACTTAAATTGCTTAAGCTTCCTGAGTCTTTGGTGCATCACTTGCAGAAGGTGTTGTGATTGATGCTTCCTCTGGAGAAGCAACTGAAGGAGCTTGAGCTTTGGTTCGTGTGCTGTCGTCAGAAGCGTAAGAAACAATATATTTCTTAAGTTCTTTATACATTTTACAACGAACTTCTAGCTTGCTGTCTTGAAGAACAATCTGTCTTGCAACTTTAGTTTTGTTATTAATAACAATTGGAGCTTTCATGTTGGCAGACATATCAGTAACAACTTTAGGGATTGTTAAGATTGTGTAGACGCTTGCATCGTTAATTGATTCAAGCTCTAGCGAAGCCAACTCAGCTGGAAGAAGTTTAACAATATAATCTGGTTGGAAAATTTTTGGTTCAATAATAGGGAATGCTGTTGCCGGATCTTCTGCAGATTGGAACCACAGAATTAATGTCTGATCGCCCGGGTCAACTATAAAAAACTTTTTCAGGCTTTCAAAACCTAAGAGTCCTTCTTTGAAGACGATAACATCTTTTTTATCGACTTCTAGTTCGCCAAATCGTGTTGTGTTGATTTTCACTTGCCTGCCTCCCAATGAGGGACCTTGACGGCCCTGATAATTGATTCTAGCAGTCAATAAATCGAGATTGCAAGCGGGAATTTACTTCTTCTTAAGGTCTGAAGTGAGGTCTGATAAGCTGCTTAAATCACTTTGAGAGGCTTCTGTGTTCTGATCTTGAATAGCCTGATAGACCTCTTCTCTGTGGATTTTGGTCTCTTTAGGAGCCTTAATACCGAGTCGGACCTGTTTACCTTTTATCTGCACCACGACAATTTTAATGTGGTCGTCAATTGCAATGCTTTCGCCTAGCTTCCGTGTCAAAACTAACATAAATATGTTCCCTCAATAGGATTCCTAAACCTTCCTGATTCGGTCCGAAACCTTCATATATTACCTGCTTAACTTAAAGGCAAGTAAAAAATTAAGTTTGAAGGTAGCTACTCGATGCAAAAAAACTTGAAAAGGGAGTTGTAATATTTACCTGATGAAATCGAGCAAGCGTTGATTCATTAACCCTTTACTCGCTTGGTAAGTTGTTTTGAGAATATCTTGTTGCCGCGTAATGTCGCTAAAAAGTTCTGTGATGTCAGCATCAACTAGGGCACTTCTACGGGCAGAAGCGTTAATTTTGTCATCTTCATTGGCCATGCGTGTCGTAGCCACACTATTCATGACTGATCCAACCTTAGTTCTCATGGTGACGAGTCTATTAATAGCGTCATCAAACTTTTCAAGTAAGCTCTGCGTGAAGGTAGGGTCATTATTTTCCAGAGATGAGGTGAGACCATCTAAAAGAGAGAAGATATTTGTCTTTGTCTTGTAGTCTTCTTCATTTGGCGGCTTGGGCATTTTAGAGGCCAGGCCTCGATCTTGTTCCTTACCTTGTTGGATTTCATCCTTACTTTTGTATTCCTCAGGAACACCATCTCTAGGGCTTACTTCTTTAAAAGGGTTCGGTTGAGGACTGGAGCTATCATCACTTGAGTAGAAAACTTCATAGCCATTGAGATTGATGGGAACAAAGAAGTCCTTACTCACTTCAACTGTGATTTTACCAAGGTCGCCTTGGTATTCTCCTTCATCATTAAAGGGCTTTGAAAGAGTTTTGAAGCCACCAAAGAGGTAGCGGTTGCCAACTCTCTTATTGGCCAAAGCGAGGGCTTGATTTCGCAGTTGCTTAATTTCATTTGATACATTTTCGCGAATATTGGCGTCATAGAAATCACTTGATTGAGCGATAGCAATTTCTTTGGCTTTATTCATAATATCGACAATTTGCTCAATCGCCTTTTCGGTACTGTTGAGATGAAGTTCAGCATAATCTGAGTTTCTAATATACTGATCATTGTCTTTAATTCGAGATTTAAGGCTCATCGCCTCAACATTACTGATCGGGTTATCACTTGGGCGGGTAATACTTCTTAATGTGGAGCCTTTTAATTGAAGGTTTTCCATCTTCCTCTTGGTCTTACCAAGAGAGTACTTTATTGAATGGGTTGAACTATTTTCTGAAACCCTAGTCATCTATTACCTTTTAATACTCAATACAGTATCAAACATTTCATTCGCCGTTTGCATTACTTTGGCAGCAGCATCGTATGCGTGCTGAAAGCGAATCATATTTGAAGTTTCTTCATCTAAAGAAACACCACTAATCCTCTCTTTAACCGTATCTAACTGAACTCGAATCCCCTCCATTTGCTCAGCATCGAGCTTAGCTTTACCAACTTCAACACCAACATTACCAACGGTCTTAAGGAATTCTTCTTCAATTGTCGCTGTACCATCGGCCATAAACTTTTCGTGTTGGAGCTTAGAGATCGCTAGGGAAACCCTGTTGTCACCAGGAGAGTTCGGTGCCAAGGCCGTCACGATATTAGAGATGTCGGCTTCAACCTCATCACTTAACTTAAGACTATAAATAGAGCCCATCGGATCGTCTTGAATTTCAAAGAAATCAATTCCCGTTACCCTGCCTTTCTTGTCATACTCATTGATTGAGCCGTCTGGGTTTACCTCTACTTTGCGACTCGCGTAACCTCTTCTGTGAATAGCATTAACAGAGTTAGCAAAATCGTAAGCTAAGCGGTCCATACTTTTTTGCAAGTCTTGTGTGTCTTTATTCCTCACTCTAATAAGAGTAGAAAGACGACCACTCTTAAATTTCTGAGTGATCTTTTGAGATGGTCTACTTCTAAAAAAGACTTCTACTGAACCATCCATTCCACTAGAGGAATCTTTTAGACTTGAGCCAGCTGCCGCTAGTTCTTGATATTGCCCACCGGCCACAATAGTACCAACACCTACGGCACTCACAACAAAGTGGTTTTGATCGTCAACGTATGTGTGGACTTTAAAGCTTTTAGACATCTCCATAATGGCGAGATCTCGCTGGTCTCTCAGATCTCCGGTCTCATCTCCAGAAGCTTCAAGTGCTGCAATTTTGAGGTTGAGTTCGGTAATATTCTTTGCGATCGCGTTGATGTCTTGAATCTCACCTTGAATTTTTTGGTCAATACTTCTAGAGGCGAGGTCAAGAGAGTCTCTAATACGACGAAAGTCCTTTACAACAAGATTTGCGGTATCGCGGACAACAGAGCGCATAGTTTCATTATCAGGCTGCGAACTAAGCTCTCTAAAGGCGTTGTAAAATCTATTTATAATATTATTTAATCCTTCGTTGTCGACCTCGTTAAAAATATTCTCGATTTGCTCCATCTCTTCAAAGCGAAAGCGGCTATAAGACTCATTACTTGTGGCCTTTTGCAAACGCTTTTCCACAAAGGGATCGTGAGTACGATCAATACTTCTGACATTTGTACCCGTACCTTGAATGATCCCAGAACGAGCAATTGGTATGTTTGAGGATTGCTCAACTCGCTGGCGTGAGTACCCTTTGGTGTTAACATTGGCGATATTGTGCCCTGTCGTCTCGAGAGACTTCTTTGCTGCAATTAAACCTGTGTTACCAATGCCGAGAATATCAACCAAAGTTTCTTACCTCGTGGGTCTCACTGTTGAGACACCCTTTTTGTTATAAGTGGAGTAGGACTTTACGCCCATGGCCTCCTCACGAATTTCCCTTAGGCTATTAATGGCTTTGTTGAGAAAGACCTGATTCTTCTTATTTTGCTGTTGAATCTTTTCAATAATATCGATGAGTAACTCGTTAAAGCGGTAAAGGTGGCGAGTTTCATTATGCTCTTCAAATTGTTGCATAACATTTATGAGTTCTGAGACAGACTCAACTTCCTTTTGCTTATTTTCTTTTAAATAAAGATTAAGCTCCTTGATAGACTCTGCTCTTGCTTCTTCAAGGATATTAACTCTTTTAATGATTTCTTGTTTCTCTCTTAAAACATCCTCGAGCTTTTCAACATCACTTCTTAAAAGAAGAGAGTATTCTTCAAATGTTTTATCAAGAAGCTCTGTGTGTTCTTCACAGAAACGACGCCATATATCAGTTACCTGAAAGTAAATTACGTGGAGTTTTTTATCTTGATTCTTAGTAGTCATTAAAACCTCGATTAAAACTCAGAAGATAATATTTTGTCCGCTAGTGCATCATAATCAACTTTGTATGTTCCAGAGTTAATCTGTGCTTTAAGCTTGGCAACCTTGTCTGTATTGTCGACACCTGGAGCTCTATCCACTGCGCTCTTGATCTTTGCAAAGTCTCTTACAGCATTAGGTATTTGAACCTTAGCGTGTCCACCTGTAGTTGACTCAAGTTCTTTGCGTCGACTAGGGTCATTTCTTTGAATGTAACTTGGGTTAAGGGCACGAGAGCGCACACTGTTGTTAGCAGCTTTACTCTTGGGAAAAAAATTAGAACGTGCTGAGTTGTTATCAATTTTACTCATGACTTGCCTCCCGGCCAAGTTTGATAGGTGCCTGCTCTGTCTTCTTTATTTCAGGCTTTAGTTCTGATGGGGGACCCATCATTTCAATATTGTTGCGTTTAATTTGGCTCTTTTCTTTATGTTGATTGTAGGCCTGCATCGCTTCCTTGTTTCTGAAGCGCTCAGGGTAAATCTCATCAAGAATCATCTTTTGCAGACCTAGGCCGTTATTAACTTCGGCCATCATACGAGCCTGCTCTTTTTGGTTGAGGTCCTGATAGTAGTCCATGGCACTGTCTTCTTTGCCACGACCAATTGAAGTATGCATTTGCTTAAGCATGTACTCAGCAAATTGCTGTTCAAGACCTCTGGCCATCTTCTTATAGTCTTCAGGGACATGTTCAAAGGGATCGCGAGCAATACGAGCAGACTGCTGATCTTGCTTTTCATGCTTTTGAATGTGGGGCTTGTGAATTTGAACTTTCACGGCCATCCTTTGCCAATTTTCAGACCTTCAATCCTTGAAAGCCTTTCCTAGTCCTTATTTTAACACTTTTTTAAATTAATGTCCTTTTTTGCCGGGAGGAGAAAAAATTTCATATTAAATTAGTTCAATTTCTCCAACCAAGGCACCGTTTTTCTTAAGTGCCTGAAAAATCGAAATCAAATCCTCCGGGGTTGCCCCAAAAGCATTGAGACTTTTAACCAGGTCACTAAGTGTAGTTTTTTTGTCCATTAAGTAGAATCGGTCTGGAGAGTCTTTTCCTCCACCTTTGACTTCAATGGAGAGATCCCCATGGCTGACTGCAACTGGTCTTATGACCACATCTCCACCGGCCACAATCGTACCTGTTCGTTCATTGATAACGATCTTGGCCTTTTGGTCGCTGTGAACTTTAAAGTTCTCAAGAATGGCCATCAACTGAACGACCTTTCTTTGGTAGTGGACTGGAACAATAAGATCTACGGTTGTGGCATCTTTGCTAATGGCATATTTTCCACCTAGCTCTTGGTTGATTGTTTTTTCAATGCGAGCTGCCGTCGTAAAGTCAGGGTTATTAAGACTTAAGCGAATGGATTTCTTTTCATTGAAAGCAATATTGATTTCCCGCTCAATCGTTGCTCCTCCACTTACAAGTCCGGTCGTTGGAAAAGCTTTTCCTCTATTTAATCCACCAATGGAAACATTTCCACTTGCAACAGCATAGACCTTACCGTCACCACCTTTAAGTGGAGTTACCAGTAGAGTGCCACCTGCAAGAGAGTTTGATTCTCCAATGCTTGATACTGTTACATCTATTTTCTGACCAATCCTTCCAAAGGGGGGAAGCTTGGCCGTCACTATCACAGAGGCAACATTTTTTGATGAGATTTCTTTTTGGGGGTTTAGCCCAAGCTTTTGAAACATTCGCTTAAGTGAGGAGGTTACGATTTCACCTCCACCGTCACCTGTACCGTTTAGACCAATGACGAGGCCATAACCTATAACGGGGTTTTCTCGAACTCCCTTAAAGTGAACGAGGTCTTTAAGTCTACTCATCTTTGCATTGCTAGCGAAGGAGAGAAGAATGAATAAACAAATTGGAATAATTCTCATAACTACCTCAATACAGTAACTTGGCTTTCCAAGATTCTGTTACTGTGTACAGTATCATCGCTCGCAACATCTCTACGCGCGATTAGGGCCTGAACTTCAACGACACGTTTACGATTCCTATAGAGAACATTTTTACGACCTCTTAAAAGAATGTGATCAGAATTGATTTCCTCAACGACCACACTAGAAATACGGTCATAAACTTGGTCATTATTAGTTTCAACTTCTTTATCGTCTCCACTAGCTGCCGCCGTTGAAGCGGGTGCTTTACCAGCTTCATCACCTTCAGCTTCAGAAGACTCACCCTTTTTCTTCTTTTGAACAGGTGAGGGGAATGCTCTTTTTAGCTCGGCAGTAATCTCATTCTTAAGTTTTCCACCAACTTGAAGCAAGATGATGTCGCCATTTCTTTTTTTACGGTTTTCAGTAAAGAGAAAGTTATTTCTTCCCTCTGTTCCAGACCAAAGTGAGCCATCGCCACCATTGTCTGCGAGGTCCCTAGCTTTAAATCTCTTCCTTTGAACATTTTCTGGGGCGTAGTTTCTTTTCACACTTGGAACCACATAGGGATTATTAGATGAATTGATCATCGACTTTTGGGCCCGCATTTTATTTTGTCTATAGAGAGCAAACTTATCTCTCTGTGCTGGAGGTGGGGCTCCATCGGCGCGATCAAATTCACGGTGCATTTGGCTAATGTAATTTGCACAGGAGCTCAGAAGGAGACTAGAAATAATGAGAATAAGAACCTTCAAAGGTTTCATAATTCAACCTCAACTTTATTAAAGTGAACGACTTTTCCTATAATTGTTTTCTTTGTTCTTGGATTTTTAAGACGAATTTGTTGTCCAAGACGTCCGGATTGCCCCGGTATCGCTGTGGTCTCAAGTCGCAGTCCTTTGTTCTTAAGGATTACTGTTGCCGGTTGACCCATTTGAACGAGATTAACTGGGGTGAGGTCCTGAAACTTAATGGCCTCGCCTTTACTTTTAGGCTTATTAACTTTGTAAAAGATAAGCTGCTCCGGTTGTGTAAAGAACTGTTCCGGTCTGGTGTGGTAAATGACTTTTCTTTCAAAGTCTCTTGGGGTCAAGGCTTGATTGTTTACTGGTATCGCTCTTGTCGGAAGAAGAGCTTCAGTTTTTGCTGCAAGGTCCGTTTGGACCCATGAGTACTTATAGCGCGACTCAATCGGGTTTCTTATTTCGAGCTTAATATTTTTTGTGCCAGTGTGAGTGCAATGATCACAATTAATACTAAGGTTCTCACCTTTTTGAATGATAATGAGTCTCTCTTTTTGAGCCGTTACCTTGCTAGAGACAAAGCGCCAGTCTTTTTCTTTCTCCACACGTAAGTTTAAAAACGAGTTAAGCTCAAAGACCTTTGAGTTTTCTTTTAGCTTCGCATTTATTCCAGTTTCTGTTTTTACAAGACGGGTGTGAAGTGTGCCCTCGAAGTCATTTATAAAGCTTTTAAGCTTTGATTCCTCACCTTTTTTACATCCTTCAAACATAAAGGCTTCGCTTGGGCGAGCGCTTTTGGCTTTTGAAAAGATAACCATTTTGGGTCCAAGCACTTCACAAGCGAAGGATCCTGTGCAGGAAATGAAAAAAGAAAATAGAATCGTTTTGGCTTTGTTCATTTTAAATTGTCTTTACCTTATGGTGTTTACAGTCTGAAGGATCTCATCTGCGACCTTCATAACTTTTGAGTTCATTTCGTATGCCCTCTGGGCCTTTATAAGGTTTGTCATTTCATTCATAATCGACACATTTGATGCCTCTAGAGCTCCCTGTCTAATGGAGCCTGAGTTAGATTCACCAGCGATATTTTGTAGAGCGGGTCCACTGGATTGGGTTGGTCTATAGTTGTTACCGCCTAGTGCATGAAGACCCGTTGGGTTAGTGAAGGTAAAAACTGGAATCTGACCGACATTAACCGGCTCCACTTGATTCTTAATAAAAGCTTCAACAATTCCTGTTTCAGTAATGTTGACACTCACTGTTCCTGCTGGAAATTGAAGATTTGGTAAAAGGGGGTAGCCTTGCTTATTTACCATTAGACCCTGAGAGTTAACATTAAAGCTACCGTCACGTGTGTAGCTGATGGTTGTATCGGGTAATTGAATGCCAAAAAAACCTTCTCCATTGATCATGAGGTCAAAGGGGTTATTTGTAATCTGAGGTGCACCTTGGCTAAATTCTCTAGAGATTCCTGAAACACGAGTACCACTTCCAACCTGATGACCTACATTGTGAACACTATTGTTACTCGTGCGGCTACCGGCCTCTTTAATGGTTTGGTAGTGAAGGCTTTCAAACTCAGTTCGCTCTTTCTTGTAACCAGTAGTGTTTACGTTGGCGATGTTGTTAGAGATGGTGTTTACATGGGCTTCCTGCGCTGCCATCCCTGTCGCTGCCGTATTGAGTGCACGTGAAAGGGCATAAGAAGAGAAGCTTAAAAATATGCATGAAAGTGTTAAGAGAAGACACTTCATTTAAAACCTCGCTATGTCGTTATAGGCTTTGTTGGCCATGTTGTCGTAGGACTTGATTGCTCGTTGAATAGTTTCTAATTGGCGATGAGCTTTAATTAGGTTGCTCATTTCTTCTACCGTATTCACATTGGACATTTCCAATGCCCCTTGATGAACGATGGTTTTCCTTTCTGATTTTTTAATATTGCGGCTGTCTTTGTTGATGAAGAGGGAGTTGCCCTCTTTGTCGAGAGCACTTGGGTCTTTAAACTCGACGATATTTAATTGGGCAACTGGGGCGCCATTTTGAAAAATTTGGCCTTCGTTATTAATTGTGATTCTACCGTTGCCAACTTTGATCACTCGATCTTCTGGAGGTGGGATTTGTTTGATAACATCAATGACTTCGGCACCATTTCCAACTTCAGGAAGGTCAACTCGTGACAGAATTCTCATACCGATATCGTTAACGAGTTCACCATCTAGGTTTACAGATAAGTTTCCTTTGCGAGTGTAGCGAATACCATTTGGTCCTAAGACTTCTAAAAAGCCTTGGCCCTGGAGTGCCAAGTCTAATGGGTTTTGGGTTGGTCGAATGGGGCCTTGGGCAAAATTTGTGTAAGTGCCATCAACTTTGACGTGTGCTTTTTCAGCGCCATAACTTCTGTAAAAGTCCTCAGGAGCCCATACTTTATTTGGTAAGTCTACATCAATGCCTTTTTCATAAGCAGTAAGGTGCTCTTTAAAGACAGCGCGGTCTTTCTTAAAGGCCGTGGTGTTGGCATTAGCGACATTGTTGGCAATGGTCTCAACCTTCCTTTGCTGAGCCAGAGCCCCTGAGAGAGGAACCCATAATTCTTTCAAACGCACCCTCCATGGTGGTCTTTACCCAATTCCAATATAACAATAGGTGCCAAATCCTTCACACGGGCAAATTTATCCCCCCGCGTAACTAATCGAATTTGTGTACATATTTCACGATCTAAGGCAAAATTTTCATTCGGAACCCCAATGGACCGTCATTCTTGTGACGGCGCGTCAAGGTGCTTTATGGCCGGTAAGAAAAAAGATACCTTCGAAAGCTCTCTCAATAATTTGGAAAAGATTGTTGAAGAGCTTGAGTCCAAAGATCTCCCATTAGAAAAGAGCCTCGAGATGTTCGAGGAGGGGGTCGGTCTTTATAAAGAGTGTAAAAAGCACTTAGATAAGGTTGAAAAGAAGGTTGTAAAGTTATCAGAAAGCCTAGAGGAAGAGCTTCTTGAAGAGGATTAACCTCCTTTTACTTTCATTTACCCTTCTTGCTTTTCTTGTCTCTTGTGGTTCTCAAAGACCTCATCCCTCCCCAGTAAATGACTCCCTAACTGTTGATTGGACTAAGGTCGATCAAAAGCCTGTTCCTGAGATAAAGGATGAGCCAGTTTCTCAAATTGGCCCAGTACCCCTTGAGAATGAAGGAAGCTTTTCCAATAAAAAATCCTCTACCGAGGGTACTTATAAGGACGTTCCAAGAGCGCTGGTTCTGGGGCCAGGGTTATATAGGGTTCTAGGGCAAATCGCTCTTCTTAAAGAGATGAAGATTAAAGGCTTCAAGCCGCAGGTAATCCTTGGTCACGGCCTAGCGAGTATCGTGGCCGCCTACTATGCCTTTGGCTATGCGCCAGACTACATAGAGTGGAAGTTCTTTAAATTTATAAATTCCCTTGATGAAGAAAAGGCTTTTTCTAAGGGGTGGCTAAGGCTTGTAGAGAAGAATCTCTTAGATGAATTAAAGGAAAAGCGAATTGAGGAGGGGAGGCTCACTCTCATTATTCCTATTCGTGATCGTAAATCAGGTCGAATAATCTATTTAAGAAGGGGAGCACTCAAATCTGCTCTTATGGCGAACCTTGACCATAAAGGTTTGATATCGAAAAAGTATGAGCCCGCCTTTACGATAGCGCTCTTTAGTAGATCAAATTTGAAGAAGATTGGTGTTCAAGAGGTATTCCTCGTCGACATGGTCACAGATGGCATTACTTGGGGAAAAGGATCGGGCTTTTTAAACGGTATTTTTGAAAAGGCGGCGACTGTAACCTTAAAGAGCACATCAAAAGCGGATATAATGATGACGTACCAGTTTTCAGCATTTGGCTTAGATGAAAAAAAGAAAATTGCCGATTTAGTTTATAGCTCTAAAAAGCAGGCCATTGATCATTACAAAAAAATTAATGAGAAACTAAATCCAGCGAAGAGTGAAACTAAAGACTAATAAAGAATAATTATGAAAAAATATATCGTTAGAACTTTAATTGGCCTTGTCAGTCTCGCTGTTCTCGGTGGAGTCACAGCGACATCTATTCTCATTTATTTCTCATTCGATCTTCCTAAGATCAGCTCACTCAATGACTATCACCCAGCGATTCCTTCAAAGATCTTAGCTAAGGACGGTACTGTACTCGCTGACCTCGGTGTTGAGAATAGGGAAGTGGCTAAATTTGAAGAAATACCAAGAAGAATTGTGGATGCCTTTTTATCAGCTGAAGATGATTCCTTTTATGAACATACAGGCGTTGATTATATGGGGGTTTTTAGAGCTGCCATAGCTAACCTTAAGGCAGGGCGTGTTGTTCAAGGGGGAAGTACAATAACTCAGCAGGTAGCGAAGTCGCTACTATTGAGTAGAGAGCGTTCAATATCTCGTAAGATTAAAGACTTTCTTCTTGCACAGAGAATTGAAGAAAAGTTTTCTAAAGAGGAAATACTCTATCTCTACCTTAATCAGGTTTATCTTGGTGGTGGTTACTATGGAGTAAAGTCTGCTTTTGAGGGCTACTTTGGAAAGTCTCTATCTGAAGCCACAGTCGCCGAAGCGGCTCAGGTCGCGGGACTACTCGTAGCACCAGGTAAGTATTCTCCCTATGTAAACCCTAAAAGGGCCGTAGTACGGCAACAATACGTCCTTAGAAGAATGTACGACACAGGAAAAATTACAAAAGAGGAGTATGAAGAGGCAATCGCCGAAAAGATTAAATTCAGAATTAGAAAGTCTGAAGGCTTTAAGGCCGGTCACTTTACAGATTGGGTACGTCAAAGGGTCGTCTCCCTCGTCGGGAAAGAGGACTTTCTCCGAAATGGTTATATTGTTCAGACCACTATTGATTATGATCTCCAAAAGAAAGCTGAAGAAGAAGTTTTAAAAACGGTTAAAGAAGTTGATAAGAGGCAGGGGTTCAAAGGACCGTTAAAGAATATCCCTATGGAGGAGCTCGACAAGTATAGAGTCGATTTCCTTGAAGAGTTTTATAAAGATCAATCCACTTACTTTACTCTCAATAATAAAAATGAAAAAGAGTATGAACTTAGCTTAAGGCCTGAGGAGATTGGAGACTTTAAAAACTATCAAGAGGAATTTAGGGAAAAGGTTAAAAGAAAGCGCTTTCGTCCAGGTACATCTCCAAACTCTATCTTCAAAAAATATGTTCGTAGAGGGGAAAACTACAAAGGCATTGTTACCTATGTGGATGATTGGGCGAGGATTGTGTACGTCGACATTGGCGGGGTCGCAGGTCTTATCCCGTATGAAGGTTTTCGTTGGGGCCATGAGCGTAAAATTTCTGAAGAGCGAAACTTCTATCCCTATGTAACGAAACCAAGCACTATCTTAAAGCCGGGTGATGAAATTCTTGTTTATGTATTAGATGAAGAAACGACTTTGACAGAAAATGCTTTCAAAGGTTTTCGTGATTATGTCGAAAAACAGAATAAGAAAGTCAAAGAGGTCGTTAAGAAGCAAAAGTTCGTAAAACTTATGCTTGATCAGGAGCCGGAAGCTGAAGGGGCACTGGTGGCCATGAATCCAGACAATGGTCAGCTTATTTCGCTAGTTGGTGGTGCAAACTTTAAGAAGAGCCAATTTAACCGTGCTATCCAGTCCAAGCGTCAACCAGGCTCCTCATTTAAGCCAATTCTCTTTGCTGCAGCTCTAGAAAATGGATATACACCAGCATCTATCATCATTGATTCTCCAGAAACCCTAGGGGGAGTGGACGAATCACTCAATTGGAAACCTAGAAACTATGATGGAAAGTTCAAAGGACCAACGACCCTTCGTAATAGTCTTGAGCAATCAAGAAATGTTCCCACCGTTAAAATTGCTAGCGACTTGGGCGTACAAAAGATTCTTGATTTTGTAGAGCGCATTGGTCTTAACGCGACCCTAGATCAAGACTTATCTCTTTCATTGGGCTCCTTTGGTGTAACGCTTATGGATCTCGTGAGCACCTATGCAATTTTTCCAAATGGAGGCCGAAAAATAACGCCTAAATCGATCCTCTCTATTACGGACCGCTTTGGAAATGCTCTTCCTTTTGATGAAGCCTACGAAGACCTCAAGCCGGTAGCAAAACCTGAGACTGTTCTTACGGAATCGACTCCAGTTCCAGAGCTCCCTGAGCTCACAGGAGAAGAAGGTGGGGAGGAGCAATTAAAAGATGAAAAACAAAACCCCTTTCTCTTAACTCTGGGTGGAGATCAGGTTTATGATGAACGCTTGGCCTACCTCATGACTCATCTATTAAGAGGTGTGGTGCTGCACGGAACAGGTAGGAGAGCGAAGTCAGTCTCTACTTTTCTAGGTGGCAAAACTGGAACGACTAATAATTACGTAGATGCGTGGTTTCTTGGCTTTAGTCAAAATATTGTGACAGGAGTCTGGACTGGCTTTGATGAAAACCAAACATTGGGCTGGGGTGAAACCGGTGCTAAGGCCGCTCTCCCTGTGTGGAAGGAATTTATGGCCGCCGGTCTTAAAAAGTATGGTGAGTTTGATTTTAGACCACCCCAGGGCATCGTTAATGTCCTGATAGACAAGGAAACTGGTAAGCCTGTAAAGGCGGGCTCAGAAAGGGGCTTTCTCGAGTCATTTGTAGAGGGAACAGAGCCGGGAGCCGAGGTAGAAGTTGACGAGGAGAGTCAGGAAAACCTCTCAAATGGCCCGATTTTGGAAGAGGATGATTACTATAGCAACCAATAGTTTCCGGTTCTCATTTTCCAGTAGAATTTATTAAAGATGGTCTGAATTAGCCGATAAGGGGTTAGTAACTCTTTACCCGGCGGCTAGTTTGGATAGTAACTCAGACAAAGCAAAAAGATTTATTCTATGGAGCTTAATTGTCTCTCTTTTTGTTCACATAAGTGTTCTGGGCTTTCTCAAACTCAATGACCTTCATGATTTCAAGTCCGTTCAGAATAAGAAGAAAGAAAAGCGCTTAAGGGTCGTTCTTCAACAAAGAAAATCTAAGCCTAAGCAAATTGTTACCTCTGAGAAGAGTAAGAAAAAGGAAAGAGACCCCAAGGCAAAATTTCTTAGTAAAGATACCCAAAAGTTTGATCGCCAAACAACTTCCCGTAATACCGGTGCCTTTAAAGCAGCAGGTAGGGGTCAGAAGAACGGCAAAAAGCCACAGAAGCCACAAAAAGCAGTTAAAAAGATAACTGCCGTTTCAAAGACACCGTCTAAAAGTGTTCAGCAAAAGAAAGGCCGCAAGTCGAAAAAGAAGATTTCATTTGCCGACCTTGCTGTTGGTCGCCAAGTCCCTCAGGCTAAGCCTAAGAAAAAGAGAGCCGCGGCAAGTATGGCAGCATTGGGTCTTAAAAATGGTCAAAAAGATAAAACCGGGCTGTCAGCTAACAATGACTTCGTTGAAGATGTCCCTTTGGGTGACATGACGAAACTCAACACGGTTGAATATAAGTACTATGGTTTTTATCACCGCATTAAGCAAAAACTTGAACAGTATTGGGGTAACTCTATTCAGCAGAAGGCCCAAAGACTATGGAAAACCGGTCGTAGAATCGCCTCTAACGAGAATATGATTACCTCGCTACAAATTACCCTTGATGATAAAGGCAATATTGTCAGAATCAACGTAAAGGGTTCTAGTGGTGTTCAAGAATTAGATGAAGCTGCCATTGAAAGTTTCAATAAGGCAGGACCATTTCCCAATCCACCCAGCGGTATGATGAAAAACGGTCTTGCCGTTATTGAATGGGGTTTTGTTGTTAAGTCCTAAGACTAGTGTTGTGGGGGAGTCTTCAACAGATCTTTAAGCTTAGATAATCCTTCCATCATGACATAGTCATTCCAGATAGAATCTAGCTCACGAACTGTTTCGACAATTTGCATTGCTGCTTGGTCTCTTGAAATACTTTGTGATTCAGAAAGATTTTCGATTGCAATTGAAAGGGCTGAAACAGCAGGCTTGCTACATGTTTCTGATAGTCTGTCTTCATATGAACTATCGATTCTCTTTTCTTTTGTTTTAACAATCGCGGTATTGAGTAATTGAATGAGTTCTTGATTTTCGACCATTGAAAAAACAACCTTACGAAATTTTTCTGTTTGAAGTAGGAGCGAGTATCAGGGCTTTTATTTATTTCGGCAAGTGATTTTTTTTTAAATACATGTGAAAAATTTGGAAATTAAAACGTCAATATTTTTGTTTATTTTATAGGTGCAAAATTTAGATCATTAAAGTGTTTTGGATAGAAATTTTATTAAAAGAGTATATTGACAAGTTACTTTGGCTAAAAAAATATTGACAAAAAAAAGCCTCCCGCGAGGGAGGCCCTAACCTTATTCTTCACAAACCTTTTCGTAACCTTCAGGGCTTAAAAGCTGCTCTAGATCAGCAGTTTGAGTGCACTTAATTTTAATAAGCCATGATTCATAAGGTGTCTCGTTACATTTTTCAGGCTCACCTTCAAGATCTTTATTAGTATCAATAACTTCTCCTGTAATTGGAGAATATAAATCACTTACGGACTTTATAGATTCAACAACACCGAATGTTCCACCGGCCTCTAGCTCAGATCCAACTTCAGGGAGTTCTACGAAAACAATGTCCCCTAGTTGTGATTGTGCAAAGTCAGTAATACCAACTGTTACAGTGTCACCCTCAATTAGGGCCCATTCGTGGTCTTTGGTGTATTTTAAATTTTTGGGAATTTCGTTTGCCATTACTTATGTCCTCCTGCAACAAATGCTTTTGCATGATAATTTGCCGCAAAAGCATTGGCCCTTACTTTTATTTTAAAAACTTTATTTTCTGGAAACTTATCTTTTTCAACTAAACCAATGCCAATGCCTTTACTCAAAGCGACAGACATTGTTCCGGAGCTTATCCAACCAATTTTCTCTTCTTGCTCATTGAGAATTTCATAACCTTCTCTTGGAATTCCTTTGTCTAGAGAGAGCTTAACAAGGCGATAGCGTGGTTTATAGCCCTCCAGGAATTTTTTCCCAAGGAACTCGGGCTTGGTCATTTTTACTGTCCACTTTAGACCAGCGTCTAAAGGAGTCCAGTCATCACTTAATTCATGACCGTAGAGTGGGTAGCCAACTTCGAGCCTAAGGACATCTCTTGCGGCAAGTCCACAAGGGACAACACCGGCCTTCATAAGATCATCCCAGAGTTTTTGAATTGATTCGTGGCTTCCAAATATTTCAAAGCCGTCTTCACCGGTGTAGCCAGTTCTTGCAAGAATTAAATCCCCGTAACTACAGGAGTGTTCACAAGCGCTGTAATAAACAAATTCTTGACCAGGAAAGACCTCAAGGTTTTTGAGGATTTCTTCACTCTTGGGACCTTGAAGGGCCAGAAGGCTGAAGTCGTCTGATTGATTTGTTAATTTACAATTGAAATCACCGACATGTTTTTCAAACCAGGTGTAATCCTTGGCGATATTCGCAGCGTTTACACAAATGAGAACTTTTTTGTCTCCGAGTTTATAAGCAATAAGGTCATCTATAATAGTTCCATCTTCTCGGCAAAGTGGAGAGTAGACTGCTTTTTGAAGTTCAGCAGAAGCAAAGTCGTTGGTGAGCATGTAATCCACAAATTTTATAGCATCTTCACCTTCAACAAAGAATTCACCCATGTGGCTTACATCAAAGACACCCACACTTTCTCTTACGGCCTTTGATTCTTCTTTAACTGATGAATATTGCAACGGCATATTGAAGCCAGCAAAGGGAGCCATCTTCGCTCCAAGGTCTTGGTGGCGCGAGGAAAGACTCGTCTCTAATAGATCACTCATTTAATTCTCCATTTGCCTTTTGGCGGCAGCAACAAGGTTTTGCCCAAGGCTTACAATTGTCATTTTCCCTACTCCGCCAGGGACAGGTGTTAAAAGCGCACAGCTCTGTGAAACATCTTCTTCGTTAATATCTCCACAAAGTTTGCCGTTTTCATCGTGGTTGATACCAACATCAATAAGGACTTGATCTTTTTGGGGACTTAGAAAGCTCGAGTCAATGAATTTCGCCTTACCAATGGCGGCAACAATAATGTCTGCCTTTTGAGTTTCTTTTTTGAGGCCCTTAGTGCGCGAGTGACATAGGGTTACCGTGGCATTTGCATTGGTCATAAGTAGTGAAAGGGGTTTGCCAACAATCATGCTTCTGCCAATGACCACAACATTCTTACCATTAAGGTCAATATCCGCGTAATCAAGCATGCTCATGATACCTTTAGGTGTACAAGGCAGAAGAGCCTTATCTCCCTTATCTCCTTTCATGAGTTGATAAAGGTTTTGCGCATGAAAGCCATCCACATCCTTTTGAGGTGGTACCAATTGGCCAACATCGATATGGTCGAGATGTTTAGGAAGAGGAAGCTGAACAAATAAGCCATGGACTTTGGCATCTTCCGAAAGCTCATTAATGATCTTAAGAAATTCATCTTCTTTTACATCCTGGGGGAGCTTAATGATTTCACATTCAGCTCCAATATTTTCCATAAATTTTTTCTTATTTCTGGTGTAGATCACACTTGGTGGGTGTTCTCCGACAAGGATCACCTTTAGGTTTGGCGTGCAGCCCTTTTTCTTGAGGTTAGAACATTCTTCAGTAAGGTCATCAACGATTTGTTGAGAAATGGGGGCAGCTTTGAGGAGAGTTGCCATCGATTGATCCTTTTCATATTTGATTTGCTGGCATAATAGTTTATTGAACACTGTTTATCTATAGTGGGGACCCATCAAATGGAGGCATTATGCTTTTTTACATCGGTTTTGGCCTGCAGCTAATCGGCTTTGCCAGTGTGGGACTGTGTCTCTTTTCTGGTCTTAATAAGGGCGACTATGGTCAACTTGAGTTAATTCAACTTGTTGGCGGTGCGCTCCTTTTCTATGGGGGCCATTTCGTAAAAGTAAAAGGTGGCGGTGAGTCTTAGTAAGGACCATTCGTTAGACGTTTGATGCTCCTTGTAGGTAAAATAATTTCATGCTTTTTTTAGGAATAGACCCCGGGTCAAGGAAGGCTGGATATGGCCTTATTAAAAAAGAGGGACGTAAGTTTCATTACGTTGACTCGGGTTCTTTGCGCTATGACAAGGTGCCAAGTTTTTTGGATCGTCTAGGTTTAATTTATGAGTCCTGCGAAGAGATTATAAAGAAGTACGAGCCAGACGAAATTGCGATTGAATCCCTCATTTATGTGAAGTCAGTTCCTAGTTTAGCGAAGCTTGCTCAGGCAAGAGGGGCGATGGTTGCGGCGTTTATGAAGACTCATCAACAAAAAGTGTTTGAGTATTCGCCAAACCTCGTGAAGAGTACTGTTTCTGGTCATGGTCATGCCAATAAGGAATCTATAGACAAGAGTCTGAAACTTGTTTTGGGACAGGACCTCGACTTTAAGTCTCATGACGAATCGGATGCGCTCGCGATAGCTTTATGCCATGCCTTGATGAGGGGAGTGCCTGTGACTAAGAAAGGACATGCCAAGGCATTGAAAGGCGGAACCAGCTTAAAGCAAGCGTTTCGTCATTTGGAGAAATCATGATTGGATACCTAAACGGTGAAGTTATTTTTAGTGATGGAAAAGAAGTCATCATCAAAACAGCTGATGGAGTTGGCCATCAGGTTTATCTGCAAAAGCTTTTGGTTGAAGGAAGTCAGGCAGATGTCTTTGTTTCTCATGTCTTTAAAGATCCAGGTCAGGAATTATTTGGCTTTGAAACATTAAGAGAGAAGAAACTTTTTGAACTTCTTACTTCTGTTAAAGGTGTGGGGCCAAAATCTGCTTATAATTTATTAACAGCTCTAGGTGCTGAAACGGTCATTCAAAGTGTCCAGCTGGAAAATAAAAAATCTCTTAGTAAGGCCCCCGGCATCGGCGCAAAAGCGGCGGCCCAAATTTGTTTGGACCTCTCTAATAAAATTCAAAACGTTCTCATGTATTCTGCTCGCGGTCTGAACAATGAATTTCATGACGGGGCTAGCCCTGTCCAGCCAGAACTGGTTGCTTCAAATGCTGGTTACAATGCTCCTATTCTTGAAGAAGCGCTCATGGCGTGCAAGGAGTTGGGTTTTAAGGAAGACTCGATTTTGCCCATGGCCCAAAAGATTCTTTCCGAGAACGATATTCAAAGACCAGAGCAACTTGTTCATCTCGTTCTTAAAGAGGTTTAAATGGAAGTGGATCGTTTTCTTTCTTCAGGATCAAGTGGCAACGAAACTCAATACGAGAACCGTCTAAGACCTCAAGGCTTTAGTGAATATATTGGTCAAAAGAAAGTCGTCGAAAATATTTTAGTTATGGTTGAGTCTGCTAATATTCGTAAGCAGGCCATGGACCACTGTCTGCTTTCTGGTCCTCCAGGCCTTGGTAAAACCTCTCTTGCCATGATTATTGCCCAAAGCCTAGGAAGTGAGCTTCATCTTATTTCTGGTCCTGCTATTGAAAAGAAAGGTGACCTCGCCGCTATTCTGACCAATATTCAGCCACGCGATGTTCTCTTTATTGATGAAATCCATCGCATGCATATTTCTGTTGAAGAGATTCTTTATTCCGCTATGGAAGACTTTCGGCTTGATATTGTTCTTGGTCAGGGGCCAAGTGCGAGAACCATGCAGATTGATGTCGCTCCTTTTACTCTTATCGGAGCAACGACCAAGTCAGGTCTTCTTAGTAATCCACTAAGAACTCGTTTTATGGGCAACCTTCACTTTGATTATTATAAGACTGAAGAGTTGGCCCAGATCGTAGAGAATAATGCAGAAAAACTTGAGATTGATATTGATCCCGAAGCTAGAACTCATATAGCGAGATGTTCACGCGGTACTCCTCGGATTGCGAATAGAGTTTTAAGAAGAGTTCGTGACTTCGCTCTTGTCGATGGAGCCGATCGGATTTGTGAGAAGCAAGTTCTTAAGTCTCTTGATCTAATGGAAATTGATGAATGTGGATTAGATCGTATGGATCGTAAGATTCTTCAGGTGATGGAAGAGTATTATGGCGGTGGTCCGGTTGGCATTGAAGCCCTTTGTGCAACACTAGGTGAAGAGCGCTCAACCATTGAAGATGTCTTTGAGCCTTTCCTTTTAAAAGAAGGCTTTATTACAAGAACTCCTCGGGGAAGAGAGCTTAGTCAAAAAGGTCTAGACCACCTCCAATCTCAGCAACTCTAATTATTTAAACTTAGGGATAATGGCCATGGTGAGGCGGCTTGAGCAGATAAGTTTATCTTCCTCATTAGTAATTTCTATATCCCAAACTTGAGACTTTTTACCGAGGTGAAGAATTTTGGCCTTGCCCTTAACAGTAGCAACTTCTGGAGCTGGTCTTAAATGATTGGCGATAATAGATTGGCCGACAGCAATGTATTTGGTGGGATCGATAACCATATTGGCCGCAATGGAGCCAAGGCTCTCAGCTAATACACATGAAGCTCCACCATGAAGGATTCGTGCTGGCTGAACAGTTCTCTTATCAACTGGCATTGTTCCTTCTAGAAAGTCGGGTCCAATCTCTGTAACGATAATTTCCACATGCTCTACGAGCGTGTCTTTACCTCTGGCATTGATTTCTTTAAGTGAATAATCGTCTTTAAACCAGATTGTCGTGTTATCAGTATTTCCCACGAGACCTCCCATAAGGCTTGGTTTTTCAGGGGTTTGTAGCGCTTCATTGTGACAGAAGACGGGAATTTTTGGCAATTTTCGTTTTTGGCCAATTCTTTATTTTCGTTAAACAAGCCTGAAGTCATTGAAATTGATAGATTTTACAACTTTGTCATTTCCGCAAGGCCAAAAGTCTTAAAATTTGCTAAGTAAAGCCTATACGATTTTGGGAGGATTATTTGCCTACTTGGATTCTCGAGTGAATCCATAGTCTATAATCTTAATGTGTGTTGCCAAAATTGAGTAAAACTTTATACTATGATTAACTCATTGAAATGATTAAGGCGTAGAATGTTATACCAAAGAACGATTGCTAAAAAAGTTGAAGTCACAGGAATCGGAATCCATTCCGGTAAGAAAGTGACTCTCACGCTTCACCCAGCTGAAGCGGACTTTGGTATTCAGTTCAGAAGAACAGACATTCCAGGAGCTGAAAATCTCAAGGCAACGGCTACAACTGTCGGTGCTACTGAAAACAATACCACCATTGGTGAAGGAAGAAATGCGGTTCACACTGTTGAGCACCTTCTCTCTGTTTTCTACGGCCTTGGCATTAATAATGTTTACTGCGAAATTGATGGACCAGAAGTTCCCATCATGGACGGCTCAGGTGCTTCCTTTGTTTTCCTTCTTAAGGAAACCGGAATCTCTACTCTCAATAAATCAAAAAAGTTTTTGGTTGTTTTAGAGCCAGTAAAAGTTGAAGTCGGTGATAAGTGGGCGATGATTGAACCATCCTCAAAGCTTGTTATCGACTCTACCATTGTTTTTACTCATCCTATTATCAAAACTCAGAGAAAGACTTTTGAATTCTCTTGTGAAAATTATATCAATGCCATCTCTCGTGCTCGTACTTTTGGTATGTTACGCGATGTGGATATGCTTAAGCGTAAGGGACTCGCCAAAGGTGGTTCTCTTGATAATGCAATCGTTCTAGATGACTTCAAAGTGATCAATAGCGATGGTCTGCGCTTTGGTGATGAGTTTATCCGTCACAAAATTCTCGATACAATCGGTGATATCAGCCTTCTCGGTTACGAAATTGCCGGAAAGATCACCACTTATAAGTCAGGTCACAATCTTCATAACCTTCTTTGCCGCAAGCTTCTTGAAACTCCTAAGGCTTTTCAAGTTGTCTCCGCAAGCTCTCTTCAAAAAGAGGCCATTGAAGCCTTCGAGCTCCCAAGAGCTCTCGCTCCTGCGTTTCACTAAGCTTTATTAATAATTTTCCACAATGTGGAAAATTAGATAATAAAGATTAGGGATCCCCCAAAGGACTAAAATTATAAAGACACGACCGAAGGGCGCGCAGCGCACACAAGGTCGGGTTCCTATCCGACGGGGATAACGTGCTACTCAAAAAAAGAACACCCCTAGAGGACGATTACATATGAAACTCTCAAAATCCGTTTGGCAAACCTACAAAGAAGTCCCTGCTGAAGCCCAGATTCCCAGCCATCAGTTGATGATGCGTGCAGGGCTTATCCATAAGCTTGGCTCAGGTCTTTACACTTATATGCCCTTTGCTTACCGCACTGTTCGCAAAATTGAGCAGGTGGTCCGTGAGGAAATGGATAAAGTTGGCGGGCAAGAGATTCTCATGAATGTCGTGACTCCAGGAGAGTTGTGGCAGGAATCTGGTCGTTGGGAGAAAATGGGCTCCCTGATGCTTAAGTTCCTCGATAAAGCTGACCGTGATCTCTGTATCAGCCCCACAAATGAAGAGGCCGTGGCAGATGTTTTTCGCTCAAGCGTTAAATCATACAAGCAATTACCGGTTAACCTGTACCAAATAAATACTAAATTTCGCGATGAAATTAGACCACGTTTCGGTCTTATGCGTGCGCGTGAATTCACCATGAAAGACGCCTACACTTTTCACATGGATTATGAGTGCTTAGACCGTGAGTACGAAAAAATTTATCAGGCCTATGAGAATATTTTTACAAGACTAGGTCTGAAGTTCTCTGTTGTTGAAGCTGATGCTGGGGCAATGGGAAGTAAAGAGTCAAAAACTCACGAGTTTCAGGTAACGGCAGAAACAGGTGAAGATATTATTATTTTTAGCGATGAAGCTGGCTACGCTGCAAACGTAGAAAAGGCAGACACCAAACGGGTTAATCTTGAGTTTGATAAAATTGGTGGAGAGTTAAAAGATGTCGATACGCCCAATATGGGGACAATCGAAGATGTTTGTAACTTTCTTAAAAAGCCAGAACATCATTCTATAAAGTCTCTTGTTTATAGCGCCATAACTGGGGAGGATGAGGAGATCGTTCTCATTCAACTTCTTGGTGATGATGAACTGAATGAATTGAAGCTTAAGAACTTTTTGGGTTGTGAAGAAGTCGTGCCTACTCCAGAAAATAAATTAGCGAAGCTTGGTTTACCAAAAGGCTTTATTGGTGCAGTTGATTTACCTCAACCCATGCGGGTTATTTTTGATCAGGCCATTGATCTTGATGCATTCTATGTAACAGGTGGAATGAAGCCAGACCTTCATAAAGAAAACTTCTGTCCCAACAAACACGTAAAAGAAAAAGACGTTGTTGATTTAAGGCTCGCCAGAAAAGGGGATCTTACTCCTGATGGTAAGCACGTGGTTGATGAGAAGAAGGGAATTGAAGTAGGCCATATTTTTCAATTGGGTGACAAATACACCAAAGCGATGGATGTTAAGATCCTCGATCAAAACGGTAAGAGTATGCACCCTCTCATGGGCTGTTACGGGATTGGTGTCACTCGTGTGATGGCAGCAGCTATTGAACAAAATCACGATGAAAACGGTATTATTTGGCCTAAGGAAATGGCGCCCTATGACCTTTACTTTGCTCTTATTGGCAAAAGTGATGAAATTAAAGAAACTGCTGATGGTATTTATGAGGAATTGAAAGCTGCAGGCTTTGATGTTCTCTTTGATGACCGCAAGGCCGGTCCAGGCTTTAAATTTAAGGACTCAGACCTGCTCGGTTTACCTATCAGAGTCGTCCTTGGTGAAAGAGATTTTAAAGAGAAGGGTGAGTTGGAGATTGTTATTCGTCGAACAAATGAAAAACTCTTTGTGAAAAAAGAAGAATTGATCTCCAAGCTTAAAGAACTTTACGCTCAATACTAGGAACTCTTGTGACTGATCTTATTTTTGGAATGCACTCCATTGCTGAAGCGATTAAAAATGATAACCGCCAGGAACTTGAACTTTTTGCGACGGAAGAATCACTAAAGGATTTGAGAAAGTTACACTTTAAAGGCCAAAATCTGCCAGAGAAGTGCAACGTAAGAAAGTTTTCACTTCACAAGCTAAAAGAGGAAGCTAAGGGTGAGCTTCGAAAGCGTGACCTTAAGGAGCAGAGGGTACCCTCAAATATTTTTTTAACGGCAGCACCTCTTGAGTTTTGGGGGGTCTCCGAACTCTACAAGAGAGTTGAACAAGATGCGGCCATAAAGCTTTTGATGCTTGATCAGGTCACAGACGTTCATAACCTTGGTGCTATTTTGAGAACCGCGGCCTTCTATAATCTTGATGCTGTTATCTACGGAAAGAAGGGAGAGGAAAAACGCTCTCCCGGCTTTTTTCGAGTAGCTTCAGGTGCAGCGGAATATATCCCTTTAATTCAAGCAACCAACCTCAGCAAAGTTGCAAAGTCTCTTCAGGAAAAGGGTGTAAGGTGCCTGGGTCTTGCGGAAGAAAGTGAAAAGACAGAGACACAAACTGATGATGGGAAAATTTGTTTAGTGATGGGAGCAGAGGAAACGGGTATTAGTCATGCTCTTCGTCGCTCCCTAACTGAATTTGTAAGCCTTCCGGCCAAGGGGCCGATTAGAAGTCTCAACGTATCAGTTGCTGCAGCTTTGGCGTTAGAAAAATTTCTTGATTAGCTTTAAAAAGTCTTGATTTTAGTAGCCCATTCGTTTAAAAACAGTATTCACAAAAATGCGTGCTGGTGTAGCTCAGTTGGTAGAGCATCGGTTTTGTAAACCGGTGGTCGTAGGTTCAAGTCCTATCACCAGCTCCATTTTGTTGAGGCGAGGTTGCCGAGTGGCCAAAGGCAGCAGACTGTAAATCTGCCGGGTTTTCCCTTCGATGGTTCGAATCCATCTCTCGCCACCACCACAATGCGGGTGTAACTCAGTTGGTAGAGTGCCAGCCTTCCAAGCTGGATGTCGCGCGTTCGAATCGCGTCGCCCGCTCCATTAGAAATAACACCCGGCTTAGCGGCCGGGTTTTTTGTTTTTAATGCGAGGTTGCATAGAACCTGAGTAATTATAGACACTTTTAAGTGGACATAGGGTGGCAATTTTTTTAAATAAGGAAAAAATTTTGTTCGCTCGCGTAGCTCAGGGGTAGAGCGTTCCCTTGGTAAGGGAGAGGCCGCGGGTTCAATTCCCGCCGCGAGCTCCAGCAAGTTTATAGGCAAAATGTCTTTAAACTTGCCTAGAACGAAGAAATAGATAATACTTTGGCTTTTAAAAGCTTAGATATAGACAATATTACCAATATAAACTTGGTTTTTAATTTTTAAGGAGTCGACTAATGGCTAAGGAAAAATTTGACAGAAGTAAACCTCACGTAAACATCGGTACTATTGGTCACGTTGACCATGGTAAGACGACGCTTACAGCTGCTATTACTATGACAATGGCGGCAGACCACGGTGGAGCTGCTAGAGATTACGCAGAAATCGATTCGGCTCCTGAAGAAAAAGCACGTGGTATTACTATTAACTCTGCACACGTTGAGTATGAAACAGCAACTCGTCACTACGCTCACGTAGACTGTCCAGGTCACGCTGACTACGTAAAGAACATGATTACTGGTGCTGCTCAAATGGACGGTGCAATTCTTGTTTGTTCTGCTGCTGACGGCCCAATGCCTCAGACTCGTGAGCACATCCTTCTTGCTCGTCAGGTTGGTGTTCCTGCGATCGTAGTTTTCATGAACAAAGTAGACCAAGTAGATGACGAAGAACTACTTGAGCTAGTTGAAATGGAAATTAGAGAGCTTCTTTCTTCGTACGATTTCCCAGGTGACGATATTCCTATCGTAGCTGGTTCTGCTCTTGCAGCTGTTGAAGACAGAGATGAAGCTATCGGTAGAGCTAAGATCCGTGAGCTTATGGATCAAGTTGACTCATACATTCCTGAGCCTGCTCGTGACATAGATAAGACATTCCTAATGCCAGTTGAGGACGTTTTCTCAATTTCTGGTCGTGGTACTGTTGTTACTGGTCGTATTGAGCGTGGTATCGTTAACGTTAACGAAGAAGTTGAAATCGTTGGTATTCGTGACACCGTTAAAACTACTGTTACTGGTGTTGAGATGTTCCGTAAGCTTCTTGATCAAGGTCAAGCTGGTGACAACGTTGGTCTTCTCCTTCGTGGTACAAAGCGTGAAGATGTTGAGCGTGGTCAGGTTCTTTGTAAGCCTGGTTCAGTTACTCCTCACAAGCACTTCAAAGGTGAAGTTTATATCCTTTCTAAGGACGAAGGTGGACGTCACACTCCAATCTTCAAAGGTTACCGTCCTCAGTTCTACTTCAGAACTACAGACGTGACTGGATCTATTAAGCTTCCAGATGGTGTAGAAATGGTTATGCCTGGTGATAACACTTCTTTCGAAGTTGAGCTCATCACTCCAATCGCAATGGAAAAAGGTCTTAAGTTCGCAATTCGCGAAGGTGGCCGTACCATCGGTGCTGGTACTGTTTCAGACATCATTTCTTAATTTATAGAATGATAGTGAAGGGGCTAGCTTTATGTTAGCCCCTTTTTTTTTGCCTGTTTCAAAACTCGTAGAGTTTTGGAACTGAGCAGCTTCAGCTTAAAAAGCTGAAGCTAATTGAGCGAGCCCGAGGGGACAAAGGAGCGAAGCTTCTTCCGGACCCGAGGAATTGTGAGCGTTCATATAGCACTTTTTCTTTGGGTGTATAGCTCCAACGGTAGAGCGGCTGATTCCAAATCAGTAGGTTGGGGGTTCGAATCCCTCTGCACCCGCCACTTTTCTCCGCTTATTTTCCCTCATCTTTTACTTCACTCACGCGACTCCTTATCGGTCACGTACTGAAGTACGCTCCCTCTTCGTCGCTTTGAGTTCAGTAAAATCTAATGAAAACTAAGCTGGAGAAAAGGATTTCAATGCAGGTATTTAAGGAAGGCAAATAATTGATATTTGGCTATTGTGCGAAGTGTCTAAAATAAATCAATCAGCTCTACTTAAGTATTGGACTTTTCCTGTTTTTTGTTACATAAGGGAGTGCTAATGCATTATTTATCCGTTTTGAAAAGCAGGTATTTCTGCTTAAAAACGATTACTACGGTGTTTTATGTCGATTATTAAAGCAGAAGACAGCAAGAAGTGGGTTAACTTTTTTGTCGCTTTAGTTTCCATTTTATGTGGTTACGTAACTATTAAATTCCTTGGCCAAATGGGTGAGTGGTTTGACCTTGAAGCAAAGGTTCCTTATTTCATTGGCGTTTCTCAAGGGATTGGAATTGTTATTGGCCTTTCTGTTTTCCTTGGAATTAAGGGAAATAGAGCCGCAAGTGAACACATGGGTGAAGTCTACAGTGAGCTTGTTAAAGTCATCTGGCCTGACTCTGAGTCTGTCGTTAAAAGCACCATTGGAATACTCGTTGGTTTAAGTATCTTGAGTTTAATCTTTATTGCTGTCGACAATGGTTTTAGATGGTTGCTGAATCTCATCTATTAATTGTTTGGGGAAAATAAATGAACGAAGAAAATAACGAATCTTCAATTGATGAAACAAAAGTAGAAGAAACAACTGAAGAAACTTCTACTGAAGTTGAAGCACAAGAGCAGGCTCAAGAAGAAGTTGAGGCTGATCCCCATGCAGACCCTGAATTGGCTGATGGTTCAGCTGAAGGGTTTAAGTGGTATATCGCCAAAACCCTTACTGGCCAAGAAAATAGAATTTCAAAGTCACTTCGTGAAAGAGTGATTAATCATAAGAAAACAGAATACTTCTCAAAGATTGTTGTTCCTGAGGAAACCGTTGTGAGTAACGCCAACGGAAAAAAGAGAACTATTAAGAAAAAGTTTTTTCCTGGGTATGTTCTTATTCGCATGATTATGAACAACGATACATGGCACCTAGTAAAAGACACTGACAAGATCACTGGTTTTGTTGGTGGTACACCTACTAGTCCACAGGCCATTACTGACGATGAAGCCGCTTACATGCTTGGTCAGGGCGAAGGCGGAACTGCGAAGAAAGCACGTTCTAACGTCAACTTTGAGGAAGGCGAAACAGTTAAAGTTATTGAAGGACCTTTTGCCTCGTTTGTCGGAACTATTGAAGCCGTCAGCGACAAAGGGAAGATCAAGGTTAACGTATCAATCTTTGGGCGACCAACCCCAGTGGAGCTTGATTTCTCACAAGTAGAAAAAGTTTCATAAACGTTGGGAGATTGTTTTTACAATCGAAAGGAGTAAAGCATGGCTAAGAAAGTGACAGGCTTCATTAAATTGCAAATTGAAGCTGGCAAAGCAAACCCTTCACCCCCAATTGGGCCAGCGCTTGGTCAAAAGGGTGTGAACATCATGGAGTTTTGTAAAGCGTTTAACGCCAAAACTCAGAAATCGGCGGGAATGGTTCTTCCAACCATTATTACTGTTTATTCAGACCGTTCTTTTTCTTTCGTAACAAAAACACCTCCAGCATCTTGGTTCTTGAAGAACAAGCTTAAGCTAAAGTCTGGTGCTAACAAGCCCGGGCATGAAGTTGCAGGGACAGTTTCTGAAAACATCGTTAAGGAAATTGTTGAAGGCAAAAAGCCTGACCTAACTGCTGCTGATGAAGCTGCTGGCATGAGAACTATTGAGGGCTCCATTCGTTCAATGGGCCTAAAGTTGGATTACAAGTAATTCGGTCGCGCCAGTCGTTGAATCTGAATTAGTGAGGTGAAGTTATGAAAAAACAATCTAAGAAATTTACAGAAGCTCAATCAAAGGTTGAGGACAAATTTTATAAAATCGACGAAGCCATTAAGCTTGCTAAAGAAGTATCTTTTGCAAAGTTTGATGAAACAGTAGATCTTGCTTTCCGTCTTGGGGTTGACCCTCGTCACGCTGACCAAATGATCCGTGGTGCGATTGCTCTTCCAGCTGGGACTGGTAAGTCGGTTCGCGTTTGTGTCATCACTTCAGGTGACAAAATTAAAGCTGCTGAAGAAGCAGGCGCTGATTTTGTTGGTGGTGATGATCTTGTTGCCAAGATTGCTGGTGGTTGGCTTGAGTTTGACCGTGTTATCGCTTCTCCGGATATGATGGGGAAACTTGGTCGTATCGGTCGTGTACTTGGACCTCGTGGTCTTATGCCTAACCCAAAGCTTGGGACAGTTACTCCTGATGTAGCAAAAGCTGTTGAGGAGCAAAAAGCTGGTAAGGTTGAATACCGTACTGAGAAAAACGGTATCATCCACGTTCCAATCGGAAAGAAATCTTTTGATGAAGCTAAAATTCGTCAAAACTTGAATGCTATTGTTAACGCCATTGTTAAGGCTAAGCCTGCTAGCTCAAAAGGAACTTATCTTAAGTCTCTTACTTTGAGCACCACAATGGGTCCTGGTATCAAAGTAGACACTCAGGAAGCGTTATCACTAGCTAACTAATTATGATGTTGGGGAGGGATAATCCTCCCTTGTTGTTAATGTTGAAGTTGTTTGAGGTTGATGAAGGTCGGTGGCGCAGCCATAAATCCTGCCGGAAATCTCCCTCCGAACACTGGAGGTGCTTATGTTGAAGAGAGCTGAGAAAGATGAAATCATCGCAGGTCTGAAAAAGGACATTGAAGCTGCAAGAGGCGTCTTTCTTACCAATCTAATCGGCATTAGTTCAAACGACTCGGTTGCACTAAGAAAAGAGATTCGTGAGAAACAAGGTAAAGTTGTTATCACGCGAAACACGCTTTTCAAAAAGGCTGCTGAGGGAACTACTGCGGAGCCCTTATTGGGTGAACTTAAAGGTCCACATGCGCTAGCATTCGCTTTTGAAGATGCTGCGGGCGTGGCCAAGGCTTTGAAGGAAGCAGGGAAGAACTTCGAAGTTGTAGAGCTAAAAGCGGGTATGCTTAATGGAGAGGTTCTCTCTAAAGAGCAAGTTATCCAGCTTGCAGATCTCCCATCAAGGGACGAAATGCTTGGTACTTTACTTGCCACTTTCATGGCGCCAGTTTCTGCTTTTGCAAGAACTGTAAATGCGCTTAAAGATGAATGTGAAAAGCAAGGTGTAGAGACGCCAGGTGCTCTAAAAGTTGAAGCTTCTGCTGAAGAAACTACAGAAGAAGCGTAATTAAATTGGTTTGAAAGAATTTTAAAATTTTAAGGAGAATTATTATGTCTATTACAAATGAACAATTAATGGATCACATTTCATCAATGTCTGTTATCGATCTTGCTAACCTTGTTAAAGAACTAGAAGACAAGTTTGGCGTTTCTGCTGCTCCTGTTGCAGTTGCTGGTGCTGCTGCTGGTGGTGCTGCTGCTGAAGAGAAAACAGAGTTTACTGTTGTTCTTGCTGATGCAGGTGCTAAGAAAATTAACGTTATTAAAGAAGTACGTGCAATCACTGGTCTTGGTCTTAAAGAAGCTAAGGAGCTTGTTGAAGGAGCACCTAAGCCAGTTAAAGAAGACGTTGAAAAAGCCGAGGCTGAAGAGCTTAAGAAAAAGCTTGAAGCTGCCGGTGCAAAAGTTGAGCTTAAGTAAGCCTAACTTTTTAATTGCTTAAAATAAGGTGTGAAGGTGGAATCCACTTTCACACCTATTTGTGTTTTCACAAATAAAATTAAACTGCTCACACTTCTCTACTAGGAGAGTATAAAATGACCCAGGTTTTCAAGCCTAATGAATGGTTCCGAAAAAACTTCTCTTCCGTTCCATCAGTTTTAGAGACTCCGCCTTTGATGAGGCTTCAAACAAACTCTTTTGAAGAGTTTTTACAGAAAGACGTACCCCCGGCCAAAAGAGAAAATACTGGCCTTCAGGCGGTTTTTCACTCTGTCTTTCCTATTTATGACTTTAATAAAACGGTATCTCTTGAGTTTGTAAGTTACTCACTCGAAGAGCCTAAATATACAGTAAAAGAATGTCGTCAAAGAGGCTTGTCTTATGAAGCTCCTTTGAAGGTTATCGTTCGTCTTGTCTTCTACGATGT
>JAUIBX010000089.1 GCA_030427595.1 Bacteriovoracia bacterium
ACCGAAGTTGCCTATATTCGCTTTGGTGAGACGACGAATAAGGCTGGAGGTAAAGGTCTAAAAGACGACCATGAAAACCTCGGGGCCTACATTATTAAAAATACCGACTACCCGGGTGGTATTACTTATATTCTTAAGAAGTATGGATATGAGCCGCAAAGAATTTCTGATCTTGTGAAGGGAGTTGATCCCTCTGTGATGGCCAATCAAATTCTCCATTCTGAAATTGATTGTGACCGTATGGACTATCTCTTAAGAGATGCTCATTACACTGGCCTGGAATACGGCTCCTATGATCGCGATTATCTCCTCTATCATTTTGAGCCACGAAGGGTTGGTGATCACGATATTTTGACCATTAAACATAATGCTCTTCACTGTGTTGAAGACTTTTTGCAGTCTCGCTTTGCTTGGTACTCTCAAGTCATACGCTCGGCCAGGGGGGCGAAGTACGATGCCATGGCCGAAGGCATTTGTTTTTACTTTCTCGAAAAGGGTCTCATGCATCGTTATACTGACCTTCTCGAAATGATCGAAGAGAGACCCATGGATTTTTATGGCTTCAACGATGGCTACTTCATGGGGCTCGTTCATAAGCACTACACTGAGGGCACTCTAGATAAAGATCCAGGCATTAAGAGCATGGCCGAATGTTTACTCCTTGGGCAGGGGGCACGCCATGTGCGCTGTGATGCTCTTAAGCAGAGGCTTCTCAGTCAGGATGATCCTGATGAGTTGGCGAAGTATCAGAGAAAGGCCAAGGAAAAGGCCGAAGAGATAAGTCAGGTTCTTTCTAAGAAGGCCGGTAAGGATCAGTGGTGCATTGCCGATATTCCTGAAAAGCAGATCGTCTTTGTGAAGTCGTCGAAAAATATTATTGCCAATAATAAGAGTGGTAACGTCCTTTTAGAGCGTGATCCTGTCAAAATTAGCTATGAAAATGGTGATATTAAGCTGCTTGCTGAAGTGGAAAACTCGGTTATTTCTCGTCTTCATAACACCACTAATTTCATCCCCAATATATTCTGTTCTCAAGGTGCTTACGAGATCTTGGCGAAGGAAGGAATTATTGATGATATTCGTCCTTCAGAAGAGGTTCACTAGGGCCAAATTGACCCTTGGAATTTTTACTTAAATAGGGGCTTGAGTAGTCGTCAGATATTCCTGTCTACTTTACTTAGGTAGTGGGTGAAGGGTACAATATTAAAGTAATCTCGCAAGCAAATCAGGATGATTTGTGAGAACTCAAGGATTGGATTTCATGTTCGACTACCAGACACCAAAACCATCATTAAAAAGACCCGCAATGGGGAGTCATCAAGGCAGAGGAAGCATGTCCTCCCATACTTCTCGTATTGGCTCTCGTCTTTACAGTACGGAGAGTCTCACCGTTGAATATGGTTCTATTAAGGCCCTAGATAATGTGGACTTTAAGATTCATCAAGGTGAAATCGTTTTCCTCACGGGTGTTTCTGGAGCAGGAAAAACAACTCTACTAAAAACTCTTTGCGGTCTTGTAGAGCCTACAGAAGGTAAGGTGTTGAGACCCGATGGACGTCGCATTTTTACGGCACCAATTTTTCAAGACCTCAAACTTCAAAACCATAGAACTTGTGAGCAAAACCTTCAAACGGCCTATGATCCAAGTGTTTATAAAAATAAAAAAGAATTCGATGGAGATCTTTTGGAACTCGCGAAGATTCTAGGAGTACGTTCTCGCCTTGGTCTTAAAGTTAAAGACTGTAATGGGGGCTTAAAGCAAAAGATTGCCTTTATGAGGGCACTTTTGTCACGACCAGATGTTTTGCTTGCAGATGAACCGACGGCCGCTCTCGATTTTGAAAATGCTAGAAAAATGTTTGATATTTTAAATCTCTACAACGTTAAGCAAGGTTTAACTGTTGTATGGGCAACTCATAACAAAGAGCTTGTAAAAAAGTTTACTGGGCGAATGGTTCACATGGATAAAGGACGTTTGATTTACTCGGGGCATGCATGTTTTATTTAATTCATTTTTATAAGACACTTTTTGCCAAACCAATCACAGGCACTCTATGGGTGATGACCTTTTTGGGATTGGCCTCTACCGTATTTTACGAGAAGAATATTCAAACCTTTTTTGGTGAGCAAAAGACTGAAGCTAAGAATCCATATTTCTACGCTGTCATGCCTTCCGATATTAATACCAGCTATATTCAACGTAAGCTTAAGGGCCTACCCGGTGTAGAGTCCGTATATCTTTTAAGTAAACAGAGTGTAGGGGAACAAATAAAGGCGATTCTTCAAAGTACAGCTGTTGAGTGGGATAATGAGCTTCTTAATCTCGACTATGCGGGCATTAAAGTGGACCTGTCCCCAGATCTGCAAGGCCGCAGTCAAACTCTTATTCGTAATTACCTCAATCGTCTTGCGGGCGATAAAGATGTCACTTTAGGGGCCGTGCATACTCCTCTCAGTTTGAGTAAGAAGATGCCTACCAATTGGTTGGGTTTACTTGGTCAGTACATAGGTCTTATTTTTGTTGGTCTATCTTTAGTATTTTTGGCGATGAGTATTCCTTCTCTTGGAAGAGAGTCTTTCTTGGTTGAAACTTATCAACGAAAGACAAAGGTTTTTGAAAAGAGCTTCTTCTACGGTCAGGCTCCGATTATTGCCTTGCTTACAGGGGCGGTGATCATGAAGGGGGGAATATTCTTCATCGTTCTTGGAACCTACCTTGTGGGTATGACAATTCTCTTTAGTTTAGGTTTAAAAAAGCGTCAGTGGGTATAATGAAAAAGCTTATTCTTTCTGTCTTCATTGCTCTTTTAATTAGTCCCTGTAGTTTTGCAGCGAAAAATTCCGATCGTCTTATTAAGCGAAGCTTACACCAAGAAAAAAGTAAGTTAGATCGCATCACAAAAGATATCGCCCAGGTAGAAAGAAAATTAGAAAAACTTAATAAAAAAGTCATCCGCCTCGGCTCAAGTAAGAACTCTCTTGAGAAAAGTCTTTATGAATTAAAAAAGAAGTTACTGGTTTCAATGGCCAATTTGAATAAGGGCAAGAAAGAGGTTACGGGACTTCTGACGTCTATGGCCGTCAATAGTATGGGAGAAAATAAAGGTCCTGCTCAAATAATGGCCGAAAAGATTCTTTTAAAAGAACTCAAGTCCCGTTTAAGCCGTTATAACAAGCAAATCAAACAAACCAAAATTCAGCAAGACCGTCTCTCTTCTTTGGAGCAGGACTTTAAGCTCTATGAATCTAAGGAACGAATGCTTTTAGAGACCATTGCGAATCTTGAAGAGAGTAAGAGAACCCAAGCAGAAAAATATATTCAGACGAAGAATGATTATCAAAAGGTTCTTAAAAAGTGGGAAGGCCTTAAAGTTAAACGCACTAAGAATAAGAAAGGTGCCGAGTTGAGAAAGAGTCTTGGTGTTTTCCTACCTCCTCTTGAAAACCACACTTCAATGGACTTCAGAAAGAAAGGTGTGACTTTTCTCTTTAACGGGAAACAGCCGGTTATGTCGCCTCGTGCAGGCAAGGTTATTCATAAGGGTCAGCTCTCGACCTATGGAAATGTCGTAATGATTGATCATGGGCAAGAGACGATTTCTGTTTGCCTTGGTGACTTTGATCCCAAAATCACCAAAGGTGCTTCTGTGAAGAAAGGGCAGGTTCTCGGTTATACTCAGGCGAAAAAGCGTGGCACACCGGGCAAACTATATTTTGAAGTCCGTAAAAAAGATAAAGCGCAGGCGACCATTCATCTGTTAGATGACAAGGCCCTCGCTCGTGCGGCAACATTGAAACAAAACTCATAGAGTATTTTATATAGAGGAATGTAAATGAAAGTTCTAAGTCTGCTGTTACCAGTGCTCATGATGAGTGCTTTTTTTGTCTTTCAAGCCCCCACTTTTGGTGAGGATAAGGATAAAAGTCGTTTTGAAAAGTTGGAGCTCTTCAATAAAGTTCTCTACCTCATTGAAAGCCAGTACTACCGACCAGTTGATACGGAAAAGCTCATTCAAGGGGCGATCAAAGGTATGATGACGACCCTTGATCCTCACTCTAGCTTCTTAGATAAGAAAGTCTTTTCTAAAATGCAGGAGGACACTCAAGGAGAGTTTGGTGGTCTCGGCATTGAAGTTTCTCATAAAGATGGTGTGATTGTCGTCATTACACCTATTGATGATACTCCTGCCTATAAAGCGGGCATTAAGGCCGGCGATAAGATCGTCGAGATTGATCACGAGTCAACATTGGGTATCACTCTTGAGGAAGCGGTTGATAAAATGCGCGGTAAACCTGGTTCCAAAATTACTGTTGGTATCTCTCGTGAAGGTGTTGAAGGCATCAAGCGCTTCACCCTAAAGAGAAAGAAAATCAAAGTGAGTGCAGTGAAGTCTGAATTAATTCAAGAAGAATTTGCTTATGTGCGCCTAACTCAATTTCAAAAGGATGCGGGAAAGGGGATTGCAAAAGCGTTGAAGGCGCTCAATAAAAAGGCCAAGAATAAGAAAGTTAAAGGTATCGTTCTCGATTTAAGAAGTAACCCTGGAGGGCTTCTCGATGAGGCGGTTAATGTCTCCTCTATTTTCTTAAAAGACGGCATTGTTGTTTCTACTGAAGCAAGAGACCCCAAACAAAAAGAAATTCGTTATGTGAAAAAGACTGGCTACAAGGATCTTGAAACACCGGTAGCTGTTCTGATTAATGGAGCCTCTGCTTCGGCTTCAGAAATTGTTGCTGGAGCCCTTCAAGATTATAAGAGGGCGATTATCGTAGGCACACAATCCTTTGGTAAGGGTTCTGTCCAATCTATCGCTAAGATTGATGAGGAAAAAGGGGTCAAACTTACGATCGCTCAGTATATGACCCCAAAAGATCGTAAAATCCAGGCCGTGGGTATTAAACCTGATATTCTTGTCAGTGAGTATGAAGGTGTTTGGGTGAGTGATCATGAAAAGGAGTCTCGCTTTATTAGAGAGAAAGACCTTCGAAATCACCTCACGGCAACGATCGAAACTCCAGAAGAGAAGAAGGCACGTGAAGCAAAGGAAAAAGAAGAGCGCCTTCAAAGAATAGCTGAGATTAAAGAACGTCGCCGTAACAAAGGAAAGACTGGGGATAAGGACGACAAGGATCGCCCAGAGGGACCAGGAGAAGATTACCAGGTTCTTCAGGCCGTTAAGCATCTTAAGACGATTTCTATCTCTAAAACCCTTCTCTAGTTCATAGGGGTGAAGGTTCTCGTCACGGGAGCAACTGGTTTTATTGGGGGACGGCTCTGTCTTGAGTTGTCCTCAAAAGGCCATGAGGTCCTTGCCACGGGAAGACTTTCGCAGGCATCAGAATCTTTCAAAGACTATATTCACTATCTTTCATCTACCTTAGAAGATCACCATGAACTATTAGAGCTTACTAAAGGTTGTGATGCTGTCCTTCATTGTGCAGGTAAGACTGGTGTTTGGGGACCATACCAAGAGTACTATCAGGCAAATGTTGAGGTAACCAAAAGACTTCTCAAGGCCGCCAAGGAAAATGGAGTTCAGCGTTTTATACACCTCTCTTCTCCCTCGATTTACTTTCAATTAAAAGATCAAATGAACTTAAAAGAAGAGGATATTCCTAGTGAAATTTTTGATTCTTATGGCCAAACAAAGTATGAGAGTGAAAAGTTAGTCCTATCACAAAATGATGAATCTTTTCTGACAATTGCTTTTAGACCTCGAGGGGTTATTGGGGCAGGAGATAAGAGTTGGTTACCTCGAATTGTCGAACTCTACCAAAGTGGCCAACTCATCATACCCGGAAAAGGGGATAACGTGGTGGACTTTACAAGTTGCCACAACTTAGTGGCGCTCTTAATTCGTTGCCTGGAATTGCCCAGTGATGTCTTTGGTGAGGTCTACAATATTACCAATGGCGCGCCGGTACCCCTGTGGCCTTTTGTGAAAAAGACATTAGGGGTTCTCGGTATCTATCACCAAGATCGACCCTTAAAGAAGTTGCCGCGTGGTCTGGTAGTAGTTCTCTCTTATTTGAGTGAGTTTTGGCACAAACTTATTCAATCAAAGTCTGAGCCTAAAGTTTTGCCATTAAAAGTAGGGGTTGCGAGTTACTCAATGACTTTAAATATAGATAAGGCCACAAGCAGACTCGGTTATAGTCCTAAACAAACTCTAGATGAGGCGGTTGAGGAGTATAGAGACTGGCTTAACAAGACGCATTCAAGTCCCTAGCTCAATCTGTACACTCTTTTCAGGACTCGTTAAACTTATCCCATGCAAAGGAATGTCCCCACTGTTACACAGGTGGTCAATCAAATTAAGGCGACGCTAGAAGCGCAATTTAAGACCATAGCAGTCGTCGGTGAGATCACCAATTTAAGTGCTTCTGCTGCCGGTCACTATTATTTCACTTTAAGTGACAGTTCGAGTGCACTCAATTGCTGTCTCTTTAAAATGGACGCCTTTCGTAACCCTCTTATTAAAGACCTTAAAGACGGTGACAAGATTGTTGCAGCTGGAGGCCTCGGTGTTTACAACAAGAGAGGATCCTTCCAGCTTATTGTGAAGCGCCTTAGTCCTGCAGGCCAAGGTGATCTTAAGCTTCAGTTAGAACGCCTTAAGAAAAGATTGGCAGCCGAAGGCCTATTTGATCTTGAAGTGAAAAAAGAAATCCCCCTCTTTCCCAAGAGGGTGGGCCTGATCACGGCCCAAGGAAGTGCTGCCTATCACGATTTCCTTAATGTCAGTAAGAGAAGAAGCTTTTGGCAGGATATTTTACTTTCTCCGGCGATGGTTCAGGGAGATAAGGCACCTGAGTCTTTAAGAAAGGCGTTGGTCAAGTTGATTGCTTATGACCAAAAGGCTCCTGCCGATAAAAAACTTGATGTCATTGTCCTCACGAGAGGTGGAGGTTCCTTAGAAGATTTGTGGGCCTTCAATGATGAAGCTCTCGCGTGGGAAATTTATAATTGCCCCATACCTGTCATTTCGGCAGTGGGACACGAGGTGGACTTTAGTATCAGTGACTTTGTTGCGGATAAACGCTGTGAGACCCCAACTGCTGCGGCAGAAGTCATTACTCAAGGTCAGGTTCAACTTGGGCGTCAACTCAGTGGCCTGCGCCGCTCTCTCATTGAAAGGTCTCGTCGTCTTACTCAGAATGAAAGAATGTCCCTGCAAGCAGCAAGTCCCAAGAACCTTTTAAGAACGATTGAAGGCCGCCTCTATCAATATCAAAGGCGCTTGCGTGAATGTCACCTCCAGGGAAGATTGCCTGAATTTACAGGCCTTCATGAAAAAAACATGCGTCTTGAAGACTCTTTAAGGGCACTCAAGGGGTTTCAAGAAAGAATAAGTCTTAAGTCACAAAAGATTGAAAGCTATTATCAAATGTTAAGATTAATGAACCCTGAAAATATATTAGGGAAGGGTTACACCTATATTAAAGATGAAAATGGCCAGCTTGTGGGCAAGATTGAGGACTTTAATAAATTAAATGAAGAGAGTCCCTTAAAAATTCGCTTTAGTAATGGTGAAGGACAAGTTGTTAAGAGGAGTATTTAAATGGTGAGAAATTCACTTATTTTTCTTTTATTAGGTATTCTCGTTTCTGGTTGTGGGCTTTTTCAGCAGAGACCTACTAATGAGAAGAAGGGAGCTCAAAAGAAAGAGAAGAGCGAAGAGGCTGATAATTGGCAACAAACAATTCAGCCTCAAAAAGTGACGATCAAGCCTGGGGAGGCGACTCTCTTACGGGTTCCCGGCGATTTTCCTAGTGGAGGAAAAGTTATCTGTGGTGATCGAGAATATATGAGCTTTAAAAGAGGTAATGCCCTTTTTACTTTTCTTTCTGAAACCTATTTCTCGAAGTTAAAACCCTATACCTGTGTTTTTAAGTGGCAGAATAAGAGTATTGAAGTGGCCCAAGTAGAAGTCCTTGATAAGGACTTTCCCTCTGAGAGGCTTTATGTAGATAAGAAAAGAGTTTTTCTTAATCAGAAAGACGCTGCTCGTGCCCGTAAAGAATCAAAGTTAAGAATGAAGGCCTATAACTCAAGCTCTGAGCGGCCTCTTTTCTTTGAACCTTTTGAACTTCCTATAGAAAGCAAAGTCACAAGTATCTATGGCTCAAAGAGGGTCTTTAATAAGAAAAAACAAACTCAACACCTCGGTACTGATTATCGAGCGGCCGTTGGCGTCCCTATTCGTTCCTCAAATCGTGGGAAAGTCGTTTTAAGTCGCGAATTCTTCTATACGGGAAATACGGTGATCATTGATCACGGTCTTGGTATTTTCACTATGTATGGTCACCTTTCAAAGAGAAATGTTGCCGAAGGTGAAGTTGTACCAAGAGGCGCCGTGATTGGTCTTGCCGGTAAGTCTGGCCGCGTGACAGGGCCGCACCTTCATTGGGGGGTTACGGTAAACGGCATGGCGATCGAAGGGGATAGTTTGGTTGAGAGCTCCCAAGTTCTTAAGGAATACCGCCCGTGAGTCTTGACCTTCTTTCTGCGGCCTCTCGCTTTGAAGCGCTCGATATATTTGTCGAAAGTAAATTTCCTCTAAGTGATGAGGACTTTATGACTCGCTATGGGGTTCAGCCTAAGCGAGCGGCCTTCTTTGATATTCCCTGGCATCAAGATATGGTTTGCTTCCTAAGAAAGGAGGAGCTTAGTCAGGCAGAATCCTTAAAGGGTCGCTACCCCGGACTCTTTCTTATGAGTTTTGAGCCCCTTGAGCAGGAGCATCTGCACTATATTATGCCTGTGTCTCAGGAAGCTTCAGATGTTTTTAATATATTAGAGCTGATTGAAAATATTCTCATAGAAAGGCAAAAAACAGACCTCCTTAAGGTTGCCCAGAAGCAATCAGCGAATGTTTTTAAAGAAGCAAGCTTATGGACGGGAGAAGTACGCTCCAAGTCCGAGGGCATGGATCAATTGATAGAGGCCTTCCTCAATCTTGATAATGAACTCCTTAATGAAAAGGATCTTGAAAGTTTCATTCAAAAGACGACTCAACACTTTTCCAAGCTCAATTTGTGGGATGACCTCATTTTGGCAAACCTTGATGAGGTTGTTGAAAAGCAAAAGCAAGATAAGAATTGGCAGGCTTTTCCACTAGATTGGCTCGGTCTTCCTCACTTCTTGGCCTATCGCTTGTGTGAAGAACAGGGCAGAAGAAGTTATATGGGTCTTGCACTCTTTCTTGAGTGGCTAGAGAAGTATGCAGCCTTTAATATGCACCAAACACTAGGGGAGCAAAGTAATAGTTTATGGGAAGAGGCCCTATCTCAAATTCCCATACCTGTCGCCTCTCTAAATGATCGAGGTGATTTGTTGATTTATAACCAGCACTTCACACGCCTCAATACTTCACCTCGTGAGGTTCTCAATTATTCTGATGAAGAGGCCATTGAGATTCAAAAGGAGTTTTATAAGGTAAGGCGTATCCCCATTGAAAAAACCGAAGGCACGGCGTACCTCTTTCTCTTTATTAACAATGAACAGCTAAAGAGTGAGAGTCCAAGTTCAAAAGACTTAAAATCGATCTCCTCTCAGGAGCTTGGGATTATTTCAAGTTCCATTGCTCATGAACTTAATAATCCTCTTGCGGGGATACTGGCCGCCATTGGCCTTCTGGAATTTGAAGACTGGGGAGATGAAGAGTCTCATGCCCTCGAGGACATGAAGAAATCGGCCCGTCGCTGTAAAACATTAGTTGAAATTTTTCTAGGCTTCTCCCGCGCTAAAGATAAGCAGCAGCGTCAAGCAACCTTGAGAGAATCTCTGGGCCAAGCACTTGATCTTCTGCGCTTTCGCATGATTGAGTCGGATGTGCGTATAGAGGTTGATGTTGAAGCGGCCAGTGAACCTTTTAAGCGTTATGTAAATTTCTCTCTGGGCTCCATGGTTCTCTATCTGGTCTTAGGAGAAGTTTTAACTCTCTTTAATCACCATCGCCTTGTTCTAGGCGAAAAGGATCTCAAAGCCCTCAAGACCTTTTATAGAGAGGAACAAGATCGCGTGAGCCTAACTTTCCCAAAGGACTTTGAGTTCGGGGATAAAATAGGCGATTCAAAGCTAATTAAGTATCTTGTTGATGTCTTAGGTCTTGAGATGGAAATAGAAAGAAATCGTGTCACCTTTTCAGACTGGAAATTGATATGAGTATGAAGATTTCAAGCTTTGCCCTCGTTTTCCTAGGTGGCGGCCTTGGTGCGAGTCTAAGGTATTCGACTGCTCTTATTTTTCAAATGCTTCAATGGTCACCATGGGCATCAACACTACTCGTGAATGGTCTTGGAACCTTCTTTTATTTTCTTTCTCTAAAGTGGAGTCAGGGACAGAGTGAATGGGCCGGTCCCTTTATTCGTTTGGGACTTCTTGGTTCACTCACGACTTTTAGTACTTTTAGTTTTGAGGTGGCGAATGCCGTAAAGAATGGTCAGCCTACTCAAGCCGCCGCCATTTTATTCTTAAATATACTCACTGGGGTATTGATAGCTATTGGGATGTTTCGCTAAGTAGCTATCAAGCTCATTGAGAAAATCTTCTGGGCGACTAAGTGGCTTTTTCTTTTTAAAAATAAAGAGACCTGCATCCTTCTCTTTTTCCTTTTCAAGATAGTGGTCTGTAAAGGCCTTAAGAAGGGGATGAAAGTGAGGCTTCTTCAACTTATTATTACTAAGCCTTTGCGCCTTTGAGTTTATATATTGCAGCAGCTTCTTACGATGGGAAGGGTAGCGAAAGATAAGCTGGTTTTTCATATGTAAAGACTGAATGGGAAAGATGATCATTTGCTCTGGCACCAGATGATGGGCAATAACAAAATCCCCAAAGTCATGATCAAGATTCGCTTCAGGAATTAAATGCTCCTGACCTTTCGGGGGCAAGGTTATATCTGGCAGATGAAGTTGCCACATGAGGCGGATGGTTTCTCCCCTTGCCGCAGGCTCCATCTTACTAAAGAGATTATTAAAGTGAATGAGGGCCTCAAGATAGGGACCAAAGAGTTTAATCGTCGCTGTTTTCCAGTCACATTCCTTGAGCTTCTCCAGAATGAACTTATGCTCCTCATCTCGTTGCATACAGGGAAGAGAGTAAAGGATGACCCCGTTTTCTCCTTTGAGGGTAACCAAGGCAGGAGTTTTGAGTTTTTTGAGCTTGGCCTCTATGACCTCTGGTCCGTGTGTTTCGACTTTATAGTGAATACGGTCAAGCTCATAACGATTTCGGGGGTAGTAGAGATGATTAGGTTTTTGAATTTCCTTATCAATGAAAATCTTAAGGTAATTGAGAAGAAGCTCGGCCGTCGCTTTAGCGTCATCTAGGGCCCTATGGGCCTTACTGTGACGGATATTGAAAATCTTACTCATGTAATTAAGGTTTGAGTTAAGAAGATTGGGAATGAGATATTTGGTCATCAAGTTTGTACAAAGACTTTTATTGGGAAGTTCTGGTTTTCCAAGTCTTTTGAGAACAGAATTAAAAAAGGGAATATCAAAAGATGTGTTGTGGGCAACAAGGATACTATCGCCCATCATTTCTAGAATCTCATCAATGACGGTCTCGATGGTAGGAGAGTTCTCTACATCCTCTTGTTTGATCCCTGTGAGTTTTTGAATAAAGTCGGGTATTTTTATTTCAGGTTTAATGAGGTAGCTGACTTCCTTTACGATCTCTAGATTTTGGATTTTAACCAGACCGATTTCGATAATCTTGTCATTCTTTTGATTGCCGCCAGTTGTTTCTAAGTCAAAGACCACAAAGTCCATGTCTTTAAGCATCTGGAGACCGTCTTGAGTACCTGTTGGGGATGGGGAAGTCGATTTCTTATTATTTTTTGAAGTCATAGGGTCCACTTCGAACATTCGCTCGATATGAGGGTTAATTTCTAAACCAGTATAAAGGAAAGTGATGAAAACATAAAATTTCACAGAGCGGAAAAGCTTCCCCGCTAGACGGCCTCTTTTTCCTCCTAAAAAATAACGCGGAGCTCTTTTAGACTAGAAGAAAGGAGTTCTTATGTATTTTCCACTTCGATCGGCAATATTTGCCGTTCTCCTCATTCTTCTTAGCTCTTCGCCAGCAGCTTCCGTATCTTGGTCTGTTATTGAACAAAATATCAGAAAGGCCGGAGGTAACCTCAAGGCCTTTTCCCATATGAGGTGCTTTGTAGAAGAACTTAGAGATAAGCGCTTTCCCATGAAAGAAAGCCATAGCAGCTCCTATGAAAGTAATCGCTGTTCTCCGATGGAGACCTTAGAGTTAGGCGAGAAACGCTACATGACTCTTATTGATTACACGAGCCCTGGTACAAAAAGAAGAATGTACTTAATAGATAGAGAGACTGGTGCCGTTCAAGCAATGGGGGTTGCCCATGGTCGCTATAAATCAGGTTATGTAAGATTGAGAACAAAGAGAAATAAGAATTCAGTAAAGTGGGCCAAATATTTTTCAAATACACCGGGATCCAACGCTCCTAGTTCAGGATTTTTTATGGCCGGTCAAGAGTATGAAGGAAAGTTTGGTCGCAGTCTCATTCTTCATGGTCTAGAAGAGGGGATCAATGACAACGCCTGTCCACGCGCTGTGGTTATTCACAAGCACCTTCTCGTTTCTAAGAGACGCGCCTATGTTATGTCCTCTGGTTGTCCCATGGTTTCTTATTCCAATATCAATACAGTTATTGATGCTCTCAAAGGTGAGCAGTCTGGAATTAAACTGACAAAGAGTGGTGGGCTCGTCTTTATTTACGGACCACGAGAAAGAGAGTGGCAATACGGAAGCTGTCCTCTTTAAGAATTCATTTCAATGAGAGCATGTCTGAGTAGGCCAATGAAAGTGTCTTTCACTTTGTTGGCCTCTTCTTTTATATCCGCATGATCAAGTTTTTCTTGGCCCAGTCCCGCGGCCATATTGGTGATACATGAGATGCCACCAATTTGCAGTCCACAGTGATGACCAGCAATGGCCTCCGCAACAGTAGACATACCAACCATATCTCCTCCAAGGCGTTGGTACATGGTGATTTCCGCTGGAGTTTCATAACTCGGTCCAAGTACGCCTACATAGACACCTTCTTTAAGAGGGTAGCCCACTGCCTTGGCGGCTTTGTGAATGGCCTCTCTGAGTGT
>JAUIBX010000090.1 GCA_030427595.1 Bacteriovoracia bacterium
AATAGCATCTTTAATAATCTCAACACGCTCTTCTTTCAAAACTCTTGTGAACTCAGTGATCAAAATATTTTGGAAAGGGGAGCTGACTTTGCTCAAAACTTCTCGCAAATTGGTCTCCTTATCCCTAATGGAAATGGACTCGTTGTTGCGGGTGGTGGCCTAGCCCTTTCAGGAATTCTTCGCCTCATCAACAACCTCTTCACTAAGAAATTTAACTTTGAAAATAATGGTGAAAGGCAGGCCTTCATTAAGCTCAACTGTGCCTTCTATGACATTAGAAGAGATATTGAAAAGTCGGGTCTAACTGAAGTGGCCCTTCCTGAGCACCATGATGACCTAAAAGAGCTCAAAGGCCTTCTCGATGCGATAGAGGCCAAAAGAAAGCAAAACTTTGAGCATAAGAAGAAGATTGATGAGGCCTTGGAAAAAAATAAGCAGGCCTTCATCAATAAAACCGGTGGTCCTCTTCAATCGCTAGAGAAGTCCGCTGGTCAGGGGCTCGCTATTGTTAAGGAAAAGGTTGCTGACCAAGAGAATGGTAGCGTTCCCGCTGAGACAGTAAAGCGTCAGATGCTGATGGAACTCATTAAGATTAAAGATAGTCTCTTGGCGGACCTCGAAGTCTACTTTGAGATGGGCCTAAGCCCTGCGGCCATTCTTGATCTTGATCTTAAGAGTGAGCTTGAAAAGCTTGATATGAGAGCTGCTGCAGATGATTTTACCAAGCTCTATAAAATGGAGCCCGCTGAGTTTAATGCCAGCTATCGTGCTGCTCTTCTCTTTCACTTTGAGCGCATCATCAGTGATATTCAAAATTTAAAAGCAAGGCTAGGTGAGAAGTGGGAAAAGGAAACCACTATTGGTGAGCAAAATATTGTTCAGTATAGAAAGGCCCTGGCCAAGAAACTTGAGGATAAGAATAAGAACCTCGATGAAGTATCTGGTGCTCTTGCTCCCATTCAAACCCGTTTAGGGCGCATTGTTGGCGCTGATACTGGCTTCACTCGCACCGATGATGGCACAGAGAATAAGACGGCCATATTGTCTTCTTATGATGAAATTGCCAATCAAGTCTATGGTAAGTGGGGTTATGAATTTCTTAAATACACCACCAAGACAGCAGATAAAGAGGTGGAAACCTTTAAAGAGAAGTTTAATCAATTCGCCGCTGATCACCTCAAGGTTGAAGAGGGCCGTTATGTGGTCCCCACAAAAGATGAAAAAGGTGAGCTTCGTGTGCTCTTTGCCTGTCAGGATGCCAAACCTTATCTTCGTCGCTACCAAAGTGCAGATAGCTTAACTCAGCAAGGGTATGACTTTGTGGCGACCAATAAGGAGCTCTTTCATTCCGATCATCGCAGGCCATTTTTGAGTGATGTGACTCGTATTCGATCGGTCTTTGAGCGTATTCAGGATCATCATAAGTCTTCTCTTTACGCCCTTAAAACTATGAGAGGGGAGAAGATACCGGCCAACAAGAAGGAAGAGTATCTTGGTAAGAAGGCCAAAAGAAAGGAGTTCCTTGGAACGGTTATGCTTGATGTTCACGGTCAAAAATCAAAGGCGCAAATGCTGCAAAATCTGATGGATTCTTATCAGTGTAACCGTCTGACCAATTTAGACGACTAAAACAAGGTACGTGGTACTTTTTCAGAACATGCGTCATTTCATGACGCATGTTCTGAAAAAGTACCACGTACCTAAAAAGCCTGCCTCTACTGGAAGCAACTCCGGCAAGCTCTTATAATAGGAGAAATTAAGGAGTGCTTATGGAAGAGCAAAATGGGGGACAAAGTCCCTCTCAGGAAAACCAGTCTAAGACCAGCTTAAAAAAGAAACTCTTGATCTTTAGTTTCGTTTTGGATTTTTTCATCGTCGTTGGTCTGGTTTACTACTTTGCCATTTTCCCTCGCCAAGAAATTCAATCCCTAGAAACCGACCATGTTGCCGTCACTGTGGGGAAAGACCTTAAGGCCACTTATGGTTTGACTAAGAAGAGACCAAAGAATTGGGTGAGTCTTAAAGAAGTGGATTACACCGCTGCCCATGCCATTGTCGTCAGTGAGGATTGGGCCTTCTATGGTCACAGTGGTTACGATCTTGGCCAAATTAAAGAGGCCGCCGTCGAGGCCATGGAAGGGGAGAGAACGCGCGGGGCTTCAACGATCTCTCAACAGGTGGTGAAAAATCTCTTCCTCACACCAGAAAAGACTCTCGGTCGAAAAATGAAAGAGCTTCTCTATTCAACCTATATGGAAAGAAATGTCTCCAAAGAGAAAATTCTTGAAACCTATCTCAATATTGCTGAATTTGGTCCTGGAATCTATGGCATTAAAGCGGCCGCGCGCCACTACTTTAAAAAGGCCCCTAAGGAGCTGACGGCCAAAGAAGGCGCTTTTTTGGCCATGCTTCTTCCCAGTCCTAAGCGTTATGGCGAGTCCTTTAGAAAAGGCGAAATGACGGAGTATGCTCAAAAAACCGTAGATAATATTCTCGATAAAATGGTTGTGGCCAAATACATAAAGCCAGAACAGCGCGAGCGCTTTAAAGGCCAGAGCTTCTCATGGGAGAAAGGAGCAGGCAGCACTTCTGATAGTGGTATGAAAAGTGATCAGGCATACAAAACAGGCTCTAGGAGCGCCTCTGAAAGCACCATGGCAGGCTCACGCAAGGGATCTCAAAAGAAGCAAGCACGAGCCAGAAGAAAGGCTCTTCGAAAGAAAAAAGATCTTTCCGGCTCTCCTACAGAGGCCAAGCTTGGTGTCGATGATGAACTTAAGCTTGAGGAAAACCCAGAGTTTGATGAGGATGCCATTATTGAAGATGTCAGTGGATTAGAAGCTGAATTTAATGTTCAGTAATGGGGACTCTTAAAGGTCGAGCCCTAGAAGGTCGAGAACAGTCTGGCGTCTCTTGGCCATGATACGGCTTCTTTCTACTTGGTAGGTCCAGCGAATCAGCTCTTGGCGAATCTCAGCGACTGGTACAGCGTAGGCCATATACTTCCATATATCATCACTTTCTTCACTTCTTAAACGCTCCATAAAGGCACGTGTTTGAAAGGTCACTGGCTTAGGAGCATAGGTGCTCCAAATGATACCGAGGAGCTTACCCGTTTTCCTATCAAGAATAGGAGAACCACTATCACCGGGAGAGATGTCGCATCCCACAGCAAAACTCAAGACCGCACGGGCCTCTTTTTCTTGAGGGTTATCCAAGCGAGCAAAGGTTTCAGTAGGAGAGTAGACCCGGCAATCGTCATCGCCCTTTAGTGTAAGCTCTGGCAGGTTGCCACTTTGTTTTCCGTAACCAGCAGAATAGAGAAGAGTGTTCTTTTCAATTTCATCGGTACGATCAATTTCAAGCGGATCAAGTTCCCGTAGACGTTGTCTGGCACCACCATCAGTGTTGAGGGCAAGAATGGCAAAGTCTATAGAGCGCCAAATACCAATGACATTGGCACAGGTGTAACTGCGCTTAAGAAACTTAAAGTTAATAGTTACCGGTGAAACATTACAGCTGATTATATTCTTAAGAACATGAGCATTGGTTGCCACTAGAAATTGGCCATTATGTTCGCCTAAGTAAAAACCGGTACCCGCAGCAAAGAGGGTACGGATATAGACGGTATTAATCGCGGCCTTATAAATGGGGTAGCTATTTTCGTTATTAACGAGATCAACAGTGAGCTTCTTAGCATCCCACTCATCACCAATTTGATAGGACTCAATCGTTTGCGGGACCTGAGGGGTGTCTGGTTCTGTGCCTTGGCGCTTCCCATTGACGGCAGGACCAATTTGAAGATCAGGCTCACCCCCACATGAGGTCAATCCCGTAAGCGCTAAAGCACTAACGGATAGCCAAAGGAGGACCTTTGCGTTAATTAAGAAGCGCTGAAAATGGTGCTTTTTTGTTCCTGCCATAGGGCTGCATCCTACCATGTGGCCAGAGTTTTAGGGCAAAGAGAGTATTTATTACACGTTGCAATAACGCATTAAAAACAATTGCTTATGTCATCTGAAAGAGACGGACTGGACCCAAATTCCTCTTTGCTCGCTTCCTTAGAGGAAGTGGTCGCAAGTCGTCGTGGGCGCCGCCAAAACCTCCTTGAGCATATGGACAATCTTGAAAAGGCAGAGATCAGCTGTCGTCACTGTCCCGGGACCTGCTGCACCTTTATGGGCAACACTATGCAGGTCACGGTTCTTGAGGCCATTGATCTTTACTACGATCTGGTGACTAAGGGGCAGTGGGATCAAGTGCTGGTGCAGAGGTTAAAGGACTGCATTAGAGAGTTTCGTCTCGACATTACTCCCTCAACAGGCCGAGGGGTTTATATGAGAAAATCCTATACCTGCCCTTTCTTTGGTCATCAAAGCTTGGGCTGCCCCATCGACCCGCAGGTCAAACCTTATGGTTGCCTTGGTTTCAATGCCAGTGAAACAAGAGAGGAGTCAGGAAAATCCTGTTATTCAGACCGCAAACTCCTAGAGGAGCGAGAGCTTCTTTTTGAAGATGAGGGCAATGAAGAGGCCAGGGCCCTTTATTGGCAAGAAAGGTTAAAACTTCCGTGGAAGAAAGAAAGTATCCCCATTGCTCTTTTGGAGTTGGACCAGGCCCTAAGAAAACTTGAAAGACCAGCATGATTGATCAAGAAAGGCCTTCTCTCACCATCGTCATCCCCCTCTACAATGAAGAGGACTACCTTAGGGCGAACCCTTCGCTATTAAGGACTTGGCAAAAGCTCCATAAAGAGTTTCAAAAGCACATTCGTATTGTCTTTTGTGATGGTGGCAGCAGCGATCAAACCTTTTCTCTTTTAACGGAGACTTTAAACGATCATAAAAAGGGCATAGAACTCATTCGTGGTGAAGTCCCTAAACCTAGTGTCCTTTCCAGTTTAAAGCTGGTGCCTCTTACAAGTTTGAGTCCCACTGTAATGGTTTGCCCCATTGATTGTTTTCTCTCTCAAGAGGCCCTCAGTCAGCTTCTTTTTAACCTAAAAAAAGGGGAGAAGGACAGACCCAAAGTGGGGGCTTTTCCTAAAACTTATAAGCCCTTTTCGCGTGAGTTGGGGGCCTCAAGGTTGGCAGGACTTTTTCTTCTCAGAGCTCAAGAGTATTGGCTTAATCATTGGTGTTTAAAAAGGGGGCGACTCTTTGTTTGGACCAATGGTCCCTTCTTTGACAGAGAGCTCTTTAGAAAGTTGATCATAGAAACTTCTCTTGAAGGTTTTTTGGCCGATATTTTCATTAGTCAAAAAATCAAAAATGAGGAAGAAATTTTTGTGATGAAAGAGAGGATTATGGTCTCACCGCGGCGTTATTTGCGCCACGGTGTTTTAACTCAAATCTTTCGCAACCTCAGGGTCTTACTAGGCCTTCGTATCGGCCACAGCTCAAAAAAACTGGAAGGGTATTATAAGGGAGAGTCTGCTAGAGATTGCCCCTAGAGACCAGGTCCCTTAGAATATTCCTATATGAGAGTTCTTTTCATTTCTCCCCATTTTAAGCCCATGCCCGGAGGCGTCTCCGACTACTCCTTTCAATTTGTTCATGAGTTAGTGCGGCAGGGTCATGAGGTCACTTTGGTGACGAGAGCGCAGGTAAAAGGGGATGGTTTTGAGGTCGTCACTCGAGTTGATTTTGGAGCTTCCAGTAAAGAAGATTTTCTCAATCTGGCAAAGGAAAAGAAGGCCGATGTCAGCCTCTTTCAATGGACACCCCTGGCCTTTGGACCTAAGAGCTATGGCATCATTCTCGGCCTTGGTTTGGTTTTAAGAGCACTCGGGCAACTTGAAGGCCATAGGGTTCATCTGATGGTCCATGAATCTCATTATCCGGTCCTTCTTAACCCTCGCGGTCTCCTCATAGGGCTTCCTCACTTTTTGCAATTCTTATTCTTTATGCTCTTTTGTCATAGGCTATCTTTTTCCCATATGGGAACCCTAAAGAAGTGGCAAAAGTGGGCCCCGAAAAGACTAAGGCCCTATATGAATGTCTTGCCCGTCTTTTCTAATATCTCCCTAAGAAGTAGTGACCAACTACATTCCGAGGCCAGTAATAAAGACTCCTATCAATTGGTTTACTTCGGTGGGCAACACCCCACAAATGATTTAACGAGCGTGCGTAAGGCCTTTGATCACTGTCAAAAAGAGCTTGGCCCAGATAATGTGACTCTTAAAGTTGTGGGCATTCGCCCCAAAGATTGTCCTGCTATTTTTAAGGGGGAGGGAATTGAAGTCTTAGGCCACTTGGAAGAAAGTAAGGTGAGCCAAGTTTTACTAGAAAGTGACCTTCTGTGTGTTCCATTTACTGATGGAGTTTCAACCAGAAGGGGCACGGTGATGGCAGGACTTGAGCATGGCCTTGCCGTTCTTTCAACGGACTCCTATAACACTCTTGATGATATACCCTGGCGTGATTTTCTTGCGCTCTCTGGGGCCAATAACCCCACAAGCTACGGGGAAAGGGCATTGAGTCTTCTTAGAGATGGTGTTGGTCGCAATGACTTGGCCAAGAAAGGTCAGGACTTCTACCGCTCTCACTTCAGTTGCAAAGTAGCGGTTAAGGCCCTTACAACTCTTTATAGTTAAATAGTTCATTAGAGACGGGTTGAGCTGTCTTTCACGAAAAAATTACCCATATCTAGGCAATCGCTGAGCTTCCCTGATACCCCTTTATCACCACACCACCACCCCACGGAGTTAGTATGAAGAGTATCCTCACCGGCCTGGCACTACTTATGTCTTTTTCAATCCTAGGAACTTGTGAAAATGAGTTTGTTTCATTTGAATTCTATTTAAGCTCTACCCTGGATGCGGCCTACGAAGCGGATGGTCTAGCAACGCCCTTTATTGACGGGGACTTTCTTGTGGTGACTCTTAAGGATCAAGGTGTGAGTTATCGCCTGAAACAAGGCACTCTTGCTGATGATGGGGCCGGTAACTACGATGTTGAGGGAAATCACCCAGACTTAGATTTAGAAATAGCGGTTTATCACGACCATGAGACCTGGCACCAAGATGGTCTTCAGGGATATGTAAGCGCCTTTGGTCACACCTATGACCTGAGCTCTATTAAAGACTGTTCTTGGGATAAGCTCTTCTACTAGGACTCGATTCCCTTTTGGCAAAAGATCACCGCTCAAAGCCGCTTTAGCAAAGAGACTCCACCTATGCCCATGGCATAGGCCTTGCACGATATAAGTTGTAAAGACAAGTGTAAAACAGACGAAACGCTTTTAACTTATTGATTTTATTGGAGTCACCCTATGCTTAAAGCAAAATGGCAGGTTCTTTGGCTGACTATTCTTTTGATGGCCGCCCAAGCTGTATACGGCCGCAATATTAGTGAGGCCAATGCCATTAATCCTCTCCTTGAGGAGAAGGTCTACGATGAGGGGATCGTAACCGTTAATATCCCCCTCGATCTTATGCGCCAGCAGGTGAACTCACTTCTGGTGGCCAGTGAATCCAATAAAGAAGCCTATATTAAAGAAATTCATCGCCTCGACATGGATCCTATGCAGGATCTTTTGATGATCTCTGGGGTGGCCTTATTGCCGGCCGATATTGTCATGGACATGAATGATATTGCTGGTGGCGGTAGCTTTGCGATGGAGCACCAGTTTCAATTGAGTGTGAAGTTTCCCTCTGCACGAAAACTGGCCCTGACGAGATATTTTTCCCTCGAGATCGTTGAGTTTAAAATTGATGGCCAAGATTATCTCAATGCTGTGAATCGTTTGAATCAGTACTTAGTGGGACTGTTATCCAACACCTCCTTTATGGATTGGGTTCTCGATGTCAAAGAGAGTGATATTCAGGAGGGCGAGAGCCTGAGTCAAACTATCGCCAAGTTGATTGAAAGCAAAGGTCTGCGCTTTAGAGACAGAACTATTTCTTTCAAGCTTGATCTTGAAAAATTAGAGGCCTTAAAACCTTATAAAGATTTGGCGGAATTACGTCTTTGGAATATTAGCCCTGTTCTCCTAAAGGGAACTGATATTGTGGCCCTCCAAATTGAGGCAGGTCTTGGTAAACCAGGAGACCGCTGGTTTGAGGCCGTGGCAAACAGATCAGAAAGTGAGGAACAAACCCTCAGTGAGGCGCGTGCCGATCTCTACCAAAATTTAGGAAATCATCAGTCTCTTATTAGTGAGCTTAAGGCCTATACAGATGAAGTTAAAGAGCAGTTGCTCTTTCCAATATGGGAAGAAAGACAAGAGAGAGGCTACAAAGGCCTTGTTAGCTCTTTAGAGTCTCTAGTCAGGAAAGGGCTTTCAAAGGACAACCCTCTCTTCTTAGCTGACCCTCAGGCGACCTATGATGCCCTTAAAGGTGAACTCAAGGCCAAAGTCGTCGATGAGTTAACTGAGCTTAAATTAAGAGCGGCGACCTTGGCCGACCTGCAGCGCTCAGGTGGAAGTTCTAATAATATGCCCTTTGTCTCAAAGAGACTTTCGCAAAGAACCCTTTCTCAAGGCATTCGCTTTGCCCGTGACTTTGAATTTGAAAATGAGCAACTCTTTCCCGAGTTGGAAGTTATCCTTGCTCCTCATATCCCAGGTGTCATTTTAAGAGGCGCTATGAATATGGACATCAATGTCTTCATGGAAATGGGTCTTGAAGGAGAAGGGATTCAGTGGTCGGTCAGTCCGTGGCGTCCCGTAGAAGACGTCTGGGGCAGTGCTATGCCCTTTGAAGTTTCTTTAAGACTCCATGCCTTTGATGGGGGTGTATTAGGTTTAGATGTTGTGAACTTTAGCATCCTTAGCGGCAGTGAGCGTACAGCGCTCTCTAAAAACTCAGGCCATGGTCATTTAATATCAACATGGACAAAAATGGCCATCGTTGAAACTCTGACCACTATGGCGATAGAGGACCCTCTTGCAGTCGAAGTCGAGCCAGAAACTAAAGAGGTTAAAGTTAAAGAGGAGCCCTATGAGCACACTCTTAAGAAAATTAATGAGCAAAAATCAGTTTACCAAAAAGAGTTGGCGTCTATTTTAAAGGGGGATTTGTCTGCCCTTGTAAAACTGACGGAAATTGATATCGAAAAGAACCCTTTTAATATGTCGGGTCCAGAACAAGTCTCTCAAGATTTGCGCTATATCTTTGAAGACATCATTAAATATGACGACCAAACGGAAATGATCCAGTTTAGACTAGATCCCAAAATTGTTAGTGAAAAACTCCTTTCCAGTGAAAACACTCTTGAGGTTTGGAACCTTGAGGCAATTTACGACAGAATTCTCAATCAAACTTATGTTGAACTTGCTGTGGGTGATGGCCTTCGTTCTCAAAAGTATGTGCAAAAAATCTTTAGTAGAGAGGAAAATCAAGACTCGCAAAGCTTCGTGGGCATTGATGAGACTAGAGATCAGGCACCAAGTGATATGATCCTAACAACTGATCTTAAGAATTTTGAGGCCTTTCTCAATAGACTGTTAAGAGATGCGGCCAATGAACAGATTAGGGAAGTCAATAAAGTACTTGCTCAAAAGAGAGAACAATCGCATACGGTGATTCGTGATCTTACCATTAGTGCACCGGCCAAGAATCAACTTCAAGTCAATTTAACGGCTTCTCTTTATGAGAAGAAGAAAGGTGTTCTTGGACGTCTCTTTAGTGATAACGACTGGAAGACAACTCACAAAGATGTTCTGGTACGGGCACGCCTCAAATTGAGCGTCGAAAAACTTGATCAGTATATCCGTCGTGTGAAACTCTCTCCCAATGAAGTTTTCTTTGGGGATGAGGTACTACGCCTGGACCTTGCCGAAGCAGGTCTAAAGTTCACAGGAGAAGTTTCTACCCTTGATAAAATGGTCAATATGGTGGCCGGAAACCTCAATTTTGAGGGGGGCATTAGCCAAAAAGTGAAAAGAATCGTTTTAAACTTTCTTCATGGTTACCTCAATGATCAGGATCCCAAGAAAAATGGCAACACGACTCTTGGAGGTGTGCGCCTTAATAAGTACGCCAAGATCTTGGCCCATGATGATGAAATCCTTATTCAACTCAATCCTCATATGATGGGGGTGGCCTTTGATGTCAAACTCGTCAATAATCAAGAATTTTCAGGACGTAATCTAGGTCTTCTTGTGGATCCCTCTCGCAATGAAATGGAATTTCACTTCAGTACCTCTGGAAACCTTGCCAATGTGGATAAGGGGGAACTCTTAAGAATTATGGTCAAGGCCAAAGAACTTTTTAATCCCTTTCTTAAGGGTGACGGGGAGGCCTTTAATCAACCTGATGAGCTGATCAAACTCTTTGATCGTGTTCTTTATAATTCAGATTATACCAAGCTAAGCCTCTATCACCGCCTCAAGCGGGTACTTAAGAACTATGATGGGGTTCTTGATATCGTTAAGCCAGATACCTCTGTTGTGGACCAAATCAATCGAAACCTTGGAACGCAGTTTGGGGTTAGCTCTGGTGTGGCCAACTCTCGACGCCTAACTGGCTCTGGCGTGGAGCTGATGTACTTTGTCTCAAGTGCTACTCTTCTTGTGGAACAGATGAAGGCCTTTGTAACTAAGGCCAAGGAATTGAATCTTGCGAATCAAGTTTCCTTCATCGGACCGATGGAAGGAAAGATAAGTGAAATTAAAAATAGAATGATTAATCCTATTGTTGAAGTTTATGAAGAAAAGTACAGGGAACGTAATCAGCATATCCTTGCTAAGGGAGTGACGGATTGGAATCACTCCTATTATCCAGATGCTCAATACTGTGAAGGTGTGTACTCTCTTGTGAAAGATTGGAGGGAAAAAGATGGCCGTTAAGAGACCAAACTTCTCCCGTTCAAAAGCATCTTCCAAAAAGGTTACAGAAAAGCCTACACAAAAGGCGGTGAAAAAGACTGTAAAGAAAACAAAGAAGGCTTCCATAAAGACTGTTAAGGAAGTGCCTAAGACTAAGAAAAGCTCCAAGGCGATGAGAGTTTTTCTTTACCTCCTCCTTATTGGTTTCTTCCTCGTTGATGGTGGATGGCCACCGGGAAGTGGCCTCCTTGAAGGGCAGGCCCAGGAATCGCGCTCAGTTGTTACTCCTCAAGAAGACACATCACCTTCTGAAGGAGAATCCGGAAATAATGGCGGTACCCGTATTCTTGGTGAAGTTGGCCTGAGTACCGAAGAGATGCGAGTCGTGGCCACGAATATTTATCGGGTGGCCAATGCTATGACTGATGAGTACGAAGTCGCCGATGGCCTAAGCCTTTCTATGTATGTCCTGCGCTACCTTGCTGAAATTGGTGAGTATGAAATTGCCTATAAAGACATCATGATTCTTGTTAAGGCCTTTGAGAAATACACCGGTCAAAGTGTTAGTGAAGAGGTCTACAATATTTTAGAACAGGTTTCTAAAATCCGCTTTGGCAAAAGGGAAGGGCGCTATTTTAGTCAATTCTTTAGTAAGAAGCCTTCTGTCGGAATCATTATCCCCATTGAGGAGCGCTCGGAAGATCCCGACAGTTCTCTTAAAGAAATTAAGAGAGTTGTTGTTGTTGATGGCTCCCTTATTACCTTTAATGATGTGGATACAGAGGCCGAGAAGAAACAGGTGAGGGACTTCATTAAAACACCTGTAAAGATTCTTAATGTCCTAGAAAAAATTGTTGAGGCCCTCTATCAAGTTCATGGTGACCTCATTGAAGGTGTTGATGATTATCTTGAGTGGCAGGAGGGACCAGCTCCGGCCATGATCCTCGGGATGCAAGGAATTAGTGTAGAGGTTGCGACCCGCACTCTTTTTAACGACATCACCTTTGACTTTAAAGAGGCCTATACTTTTCCTGGTATTCGCCTAGGCAATATTCCTGTACCGAGCTTCGCTCTCGGAGGTAAGGCGAAGCTCCTTAACCTCAAAGTTAGTGTGGATCAGTAATGAAACGATCATGGAGAAAGTTTCACTTCCTGACTATGGCCCTTCTTATTTTGAGTGCCTATTCAGTACAGGCCATGGAGGAGAGTCAGGAACCCCTCGAGGAAATCGTTCGTGATCAACTTCAAAAAATTGAATCTCTTAAACTTGATGATGAAGCTTCTCCTCCTGCTTCCCCAGAAGAGGAGAAAGCGGTTATTAAAAGTGAGGTCGTTGTCCGTGAGTCTGAGGATGAAACTCAAGAAGACACAGGTTATGTGGGGGCCGACTCCCTCAATGTCTTAAAAGAAAGCCTTGGTGAAAATGTGGGCGAAGATCTTATTGAAGGCACCTTGGAAGACAAGGTTTCGACTTCTCTTTCAGCGACTGGAGAGGTTAGCTTTGAAAGGGAAGCTCAAAGCGATAAGGCGCCAACTACACAATCTCTTGTCGATTATAGTGAACCTAGTGATGAGGCCAGTAACTGGGCAGTCAATATGCGCTACCTTGGCCTTCTTTCAAGTATCGGACTTGAGAGAAAGGTCTATGGCAGGGTTAGTCTTGGGCTTTATTATGGTCGCTACCAAGGAAAGATTGCCGGAAGTGATGAATTAGGTTTTATTCCTGATCTTCACCATGCGGCCCTTCAGGCCAATGTCTATCTTGGTAAGGAGATACTGGCCCTCACCCAAGGTCCTGTCCTGCGTTTTGCGGCCCATGCCAATCAGCAAAAAGAGAATGAGTTGGTCAAAAGTGTGCAAGTCGACGGGGTCGATGTTATTGTTCCGGGAGAAACCCGTTGGGGAACGCTTTTGGGCATCGGTTATTATTGGCAAAAGAATTGGTTTAGCGCCAGTGTCGGAGCCGAATACTTGACTCTAGGCCCTCTTAAGAACTTAGTTCCCTTAGCGGTAAGTGTTGGCATCAATTTTTAAGGTATAGAGCTTTTCATGACTTTTAAGTATGGAGAAGGAAAGGAGTGTAGTCTTTCTTTTTCTCAATCTGATAATCCCTTTCTCAACCTTGCCTGGGAAGACCACCTTCTTAAAGGCCACTTCGCAGGAGAATCTCATCTCTTTCTCTATCGCAATAGGAAGTGTGTTGTCTCAGGTCGCTTTCAGGTCCCGTGGCGTGAGATGAACTTTAAACACCCCCAAAAAATCACCTTTGTCCGGCGAAGAAGTGGAGGCGGAACGGTTTACCATGACCTCGGCAATTGGAATTTCTGCTTCATTCACCGTGGCCGCCAACTTAAGAGGGAG
>JAUIBX010000091.1 GCA_030427595.1 Bacteriovoracia bacterium
GAATATGCTCGATATTTTCAGCGCTGAAAATGATTCTTGTCTGAGTTCTAGTGACACCTACCTCGTTGATTATGAGGTTAAGCCAGGTGTGATTAATATTGAGCTTGAAAAGAACTATAAGGTAACAGGCTCTATCTGGTGTTTCATCACGAGCTCATGGGAGCTGCGTGACCTTAAAACTAACAGTTTTCGCGTGCGTCGTTTCTACTCTCTTGTGAGAAGAGATATGCTAGCGACCCCTGGTTACCAAAAAGTTGAGTATCCAGAAAAAGATCACAGCACCTTTGGCTTCTTTGCCCGTGAAGAAGAAAAACTTACTGGTGCTTTTGATCGTGACCGTGCAGAGAAAGTTGCTCTTATGGAGCGCTGGAACCCTGGAAAAGAAGTGGTTTACTACCTCTCACCGGAACACTCAAAACCTGAAAATAAGTATATTCTTGATGCGACTAACGAAGCAGTCTCTCGCATGAATAAGGAAATGGCCGAAGCCAATATTCCTCTTCAAATCAAACTCGTTGAACAACCAGATCCAAAAAAGGCGATCAGCCCAGGTGACCTTCGTTACAATTCGATTGTCCTCATTGAAGACCCACTTGCCAACGGACTTCTTGGCTATGGACCAGCCGTTTCTGACCCTTTTACAGGTGAGATTCTTAAGGCCCATACTAATATGTACCTTGGTGTACTTAAGTCTTTAACCAGAAGAACTTACCAAGCTGCTGTGGACATCACTGAAGAGCGCTACGCTCAATCGATGGGTGCCGCCGGATTTAGCGATGAATACAAAGTAGACATGGATGCTCTTTTAAAGGAAACCAACTCTGGTGCTCCTGCCGTACCTCAGGCCATTGCCCTGGCCCACTTTCCTGAGCTTATTAAGAAAGGACTTGAGGAGCTTCCTCCTCTACCTGCACCACCTGCAACTGGTGGAGAAACAGATACAGACACTAATGGAAATGGAAACGGCAATGGTGGAGCCGACGACTCTCAAGACGATGAGGGCGACGTTAGTGCCGACAATACCACTCCTTCAGTAACCGATGCAGGTGAAGTTGTCGTTGAAAACTCTGTAACAACACCGAATAGTGGACCAAGAAAAACCCTCAACAACCTGAGAAGACTCCTTAGAAGTGGCCATGCTGGTCATAACCACGGAGAACTTGCTGAGCCAAAAATTGCTCTCGATGCTCAATCTCTTAAAATGCTTGAAAGTCGCATCGAGGAGCAGCTTCACACGAAGGACGATACTCAAAAGGCAGCCTTTCTTCTTAAGAAGCTTAAAGAGGAAGGTAACCTAAGCAAAGACCAAGAGGCTTTCTTAAAAGAAATGGCCCGTCTTGATCGCTATGCTGAGAATAATGCCTTCGCTGTAGAGTTCTTCCCTATTGGTGGTACCTCTAAGGTGATCTACCCTGAGCTTCTTGCTATCGATACTGGTGAAGGAACAACAGTCCAGACACCGAGAGGAACTCTAAAGCCTTACGATCAACTTACTGAAAAGCAAAAAGCAAAGGTTCAAGAAATTGTGACCAAGAGTGCCTACATTGCCACTCTTATTCACGAACTCGGCCACAACCTAGGGTTACGTCACAACTTCATGGGTTCTTGGGATAAGGAAAACTTCTATACTGAAGAAGAGGCCAGACAAAGAGGCATGAACGCTGCTGTTCCTTACTCTTCAATTATGGACTATAGCTTTAGTGAGTTTAATCAGCTCAAGGCCTTCGGTAAGTACGACGTAGCTGCCCTAAGATTTGGTTACAGCAGAGAAGTAGATCTTGCTAGTGGTGAGACCATTAAAGTGAATGGCTCAATCTATGAACTTGAGAAACAACTTGAAAGTGAAAATAAGAGTCTCAAGCCCTATATGTTCTGTACAGATGAGAATGCTGGGCTTTCAACTCTTTGTAACCGCTTTGACGAAGGGACAAATGTGCTTGAGGTTACGCAACACCTTGTGAAGCGCTACAAAGACCGTTACAAGTATGCCAACTTCAGAGATGGTCGAAATGAGTTTAATACCATTAGAAGTCTTCCACGCTATATCAGATGGAGACAATATGAATTTGGTAAAATCCGTGATGTTCTTGAAGATTATGAGTTCTTTGCCAGTATCTTTGGTGAAGGTTTCATGGCCCAAGGTGGATGTCGCCCACAAGACTTTCAACAGGTTCCAGAACTCTGTAATCAAATTAAAAGCAGAATCGACTCTGTTGAGGTCATTACGGACTTCTTTCTCGAAATGATCGTTACTCCTGATCATATGTGTGCCCTTGTCAAACCAGAGGCACCCACTCAGATTGTTGAATACCGTAAGCTTTCAGAAATCTATGAAGACGTAGCAAATGATCGCGAGATCAACATTGATTACGTACCTCATAGCTGTTTTGACGATGCCGTTATTAAAAAACTTGCGAAAGACAATCCATCAACTCCTGAAGTAGACAACTTTATGGTTGCAGGTGAAGTTGGTAAGTTCTTCAACGGCTTTAAAGATAGAGATCCGAACTTCCGCTTTGCTCAAGACCGTTATGCTCTTGGTATTTGGCCAGATAAAGTAATGGCTTTTGAAGCCCTTTTCCAAAGAACTTGGAATAAAGGAAATGTGGACGATGGTCACATGGCCCTCTATGACCTTCCCTCTGTTAAGCAAAAAGTTGATCCTGTGCTTGACCATATGATGCTTGGTAAGCCACTTCCTATGCTTATACCTTTTGAGACCCAGTCTAGGCAGCGATTTGTTGTTCCTTATACAATTTCACACCGTGAGTATGAAATTGATCCTTTAGAGGGTTTCTTCTCAGAAAGCTTCAAGGAGCGCTTTGATCTACCTAAGCACGGTGAAGGTGGTAAAGGCGACATCTTGCGTTCAAGTCTTTACCGCACAAGAAATGGTGTAGATTACGGTTCAAAATATGAGCCACAAGCTCGTATCACTCGTAACTTGATGGCCGTTAAGAGAACTGAGGGATTTGTAAATGACCAGTTCAAGAACCCTAATCACGTTTATCTCTATGACGAGGTCAAAGATGTGACTTACTCTGGTGATGACCTCACTCCTTACGCTAAGAAGATGATCTCATCATTCAATAGCTTTGATACTCTAGAAGCTGCTGGACGTCCTCTTGCCCTTAAAGTGGCCAACCAGAGACTTCGTCCTGAAGCGCCTGAGGGAACTCCAAAAGAAGTTATTTCTTATTGGAACCTTTCTCTTGAAATGCAAGAGATCCTCATCACAGTGAGAGAACAGGGTAGACCATTTACACCACAACAACTTGAGCAATTCTTCCCTGGAAGAGGTCAAGACATTCACACTGTATACGTACAAGGCGCTGCTTTTATGCAACAAATTGTTGAACTCAAGAAGCAGATTCAAAATACCGTTGCTGACGATGCATCTGAAGAGGAAAAGGCCCTCTTCACTATCCCAGCAGAATTGGTTGATGATTATGCAAAAGGACTTTTAACTGAAGGTGTACTTGAGTACTACCTCGAAGTTCTACGCAAAATGCCTGACTCTTTAAGATAATCACAGCAGACACACAAGCAGCTTACCAAAGGGTTCCGAATGGAGCCCTTTTTTTATTCTATCGGAGTTTTAAAGAGGCAGTAGCGAACAACCTTGTAAGCTTCAATCCTCTCACGGTCTGTGAGAAAAGGACCTACTGTTCGCCAAATATTGATTTGGTCTTTTAAAGGCAGTTTACAAACACCAACGCCGCTTTTGATATAGCAGCCGGGGTGAAACTTAAGCGTAAATTCAGTAATATGCTGGCAAGTCTTTTCATTGGATTCGCTTTGGGGGCAGTTACCTTTAAGAGCGCACTCATCAAAGAGTCCTTTTTGAAGGCAAACCATGACATTAAAAATCCAATCTTTACCTTTGGAAGAAAACTTCCCCTTTTTTATATTGGAAACGTAAGCTTCACAGGTTGGTTTGGCGAGATTAGCAAAGTACTCCACCCCAACATCAAGGCAACGGTACTCTTTCTCCATGCATCGGTAATACTCACAATTGGTGTACGGATAGCAGTGGCGCTTACCTGCCTCATCCACAAACTCGCGCCCACCAAATGAATTTTCCTGCAGGCAATTTCCCTCAGCACAGTGGCCAAGAATTTCTTGGGCACCATCAAGATAGGCAGTCTCGAGGTCGCCCTGAAGCTGACGGAGAAGTTCTTGAGGAAGAGCACTTCTTTGATCTCGTCGAGATGTATGGCGCGGCTCTTTAGAAACTTCCTTTCGCTGAGGAGGTATAAGTTCAAAAAGCTCCAGCCTTTTTAGGAAGGCCTGTGCTTTTTCAGAAGGCACTAAGTCTTCTTGGGCCCAAGCAGACCCAAGAAATGAAATAAAGATAATTAAAGTTAAGAGAGGTTTTTTAGAGTGTTTCATCCTTAAAGGATGACTCGAAAGAAACTAGCTGTCACTTCCCGTCTTGTTACTAAGAAATTCAACCACTTTGGAGCCCTTTTCATATTTGGACTCCTCATCAAGCTGGTGATAGGAGACTTTCTCTACCGAAGCCAGCCCTTTCACATCAGTGATGAGACGATCCATCGTTCTGGGATGACCATAAACATAGAGGGTAAAAACAGTTCTCTTCTTATCCACAGGATCTTCATAGAGCTCATCGAATTCAATTTTCTCCGTTTTGATAATCTCCAAAATGGAGCGTTTAACAGAGCCGAGGGAGAGAACTTCAATATGCCAGTAATCAGTGGCCTCTTCATTTTCAAAGAAACGATAAACGGGATGAACCCACTTTAAGACAGCGATAACGGTGAGACTAAAAATTCCTGCACTGACCGGATAGCCAATACCAATGGTGTAACCAATCGCCGCCACAACCCAAATAGTCGCCGCAGTCGTCATACCTACGACGGAACCACGCCCTTGAATAATAGCGCCAGCGCCCAAGAAGCCTATCCCTGAGACGATTTGAGCCCCTACCCTATTAGGGTCCACAGGACCACCGGTAAAGCCTTTAACGTTGAGAAGAGATATTACAGTATAAAGAGTCGCTCCCAAACAAATCATGATGTTGGTGCGCAGGCCTGCGGCCTTCATGCGCTTTTCACGGTCAAAACCAACCATTCCACCCAGAATGATCGCTGAGATCACCTGAATACCAATTCCTACATAAGTGGGGACTTCACCAAGAATTTCCAATTCTATTGACTGAACCATGACACTCCTTGTCCTTTGCGAGAGAAAGACCCGAAATCTTTCTCAACTAATATTTTAGACAAAACTTATGGAATATCAAAATAGTTTAAGGTCATCTTATAAATTACCGAATTTTCATGGATAAATGGCAGCTTTATCCGCCTTTTGGCTTAAAAGAACCCTCTTAAAGGCTTTCTAGGCGGTTTTTATAGCTTTTGAAGCTTCTCTTTAGGGACTTGAGGACCTGATCCCTGAACTTTCGGTCATGGCAACGAAAGGCCCTTTGAGAGACCTGAATATTGTAGAGTTGATGGGAAAAGGAAGCGGCATAGTTGAGTAAGAGCTCCTTGTCTTGAGAACCTATGGGAGCAGATTCTTTAAGGGCCCGTTTAAAGAGTTCGTCCATTTGCTGCATTCTCTCATTTCGGGCCAAAAAGATCGCGCCATCACACTTCTCTTTAAATTTCCATTTGGTTTCTTCCTCGAAGAGAATTTCTTCAAGAAGATGATGGACTTCAGGCCAAGGCCCTAAGCTTTTGGCCTCTTGGCGACAACGATAATATTTCAAACGGTGAAAGCAGCTGGCGTCACTCGAACCGCTAAGGCGGCAATCACGTGTGCGCCCATACTGATCCATCATCTCTTCATAGCTCATAAACTGATAACCATGGGCAATGGCCTCACCATGCTTGGCAAAGACAGAATCCTGATCAAGATGAATAAAGCCATGCACCTCAGTGATCTGTTCCTCTTCCTGATAAAAGAGGCGGCCAACATCACCACTTTGGGGAACATCGACCTCAGAGCAAGTTGTTCGCAAGTGATAGGTCCACTCGTTAGGGTCAAGAAAGCGTTTATTGGGTAATACCCCTGCTGCATAGAGGGCGCCATTCCAGCAATTAGGCCCATCAATATGAGAAGATGTCCCATCAAGAGAGTTCATCAACTCATCACTTTGGCCCTTGATCTGAGGAACAGAGGCTAGGGTGCCAAAAATGGCGGCTATCGCGAGGTATTTCTTCATAACCATCAGTTTAAGTGAAGAGGGCGTTCAGGGGTTCTTAACTTGTCAAAATTACACACCTGTCAAAACTCCATAAATTTTACATCTGATGCACTTTATCTCCCCCAAACCCCCTATTAAAGGTAGGTTGGCGCCACACACACATGAATATATCGAGGAGTAGCACGTGAAAAAATCAATGATGGCCTTAGGCCTAATTGTAGCTAGTATATTTAATACTAGTGCCTTTGAACCCTTTCCCATGGACCAAAATGCAGCCCAGTGGGATAAGTCAGATAGCATTCGCAAATGGGGCGACGACTACATTGTTGGCACTATCACCCCGCAAAATTTTTCATACGATAAAGTCACTCACATTCTCGTGCCTGGTTCGGCCATGGGAGATGAGTCTGACCAATTCTTTCAATCAACACTTCTAAGAGCAAAGTTCTACAAGAAACTCTACCCTCAACATCAGGTTGTTATCATTTCTCAGCCTGACGTCATTAAGTCTTCTCAAGAGGAAGTATTTGAGCGCTTTAGTGTTCCTATGATCGAAACCGTAGGCGACAAACTTACGGCAGGTCAGCTTCTTAAACAAATGCTTAAGTTTAAGAAAATTGCCAGCTTCGATTTCTATGGCCACTCAAGTCCATGGGCCCTTCGTTTAGGAAAGAAAGATGCCTCGATGTATGCAAGCAATGGCTTTGCCCAACTTAAGGATCGTTTTATTGATGGTGCCTACGCTACTCTCAATGGTTGTAATGGTGGATTCGAACTTGCTCCAGCTTTCTCTAAGATGTGGGGAATTCCCGTTTCTGGAGCCCTAACTGGAAGTCTTTTTGAGCGTCTTCAAGCCGATGGCAAATGGTATAAGAAACCTGACCGCACTCGTTCAGAGTGGGCCGTGGAAAATACTTTCAACTTTGAAGAACCAGCTCACTGTTACCAAGGTAATTGCTGGAGAATGAAACCTCAAAGAAATAACTACTCTGCCTATTGGGGTCGTTTTGATGCTGGTCTAAGCTTTTACAAATTCTTCTGTAACTATCCCGGTGCCGAAAAGTCATGTGCTAAAGGTATGGCCAAGAGTATTGTGAGCTACCCTGCTGTAACAACTCCTCAAGCCAAACCTTCTTGGGAAGTTTATGAAGCGAAGGTTTTTGATCACCTTTGTTCAACTTCAAAAGATCCCGATTATTTTAACCGTTGTGTTGAAGGCATCAAAGCGGCGGTCGCCAAGGGCGATAATGTTTTCCAAGCACACCCAGGTAAAGCGCTTCATTGTGACTTTAACAAGTGCTACGCCAATATTAAGTGTGAGCAGTATCGTGGCATTTTTAGATCAGGACCTAAAGGTGGCTCTTGTCGACTCGAGCGCACTAAGGTTGAAAAGCCAACTACTCTCGTTAGAGAATACTTGGCCTACAAGAAAGGCTATGAACAGCTTTAAAAGAATTCAAATTCAATAAGCATACGAAAAGGGAGATGAAAATCTCCCTTTTTTATTCAGTAATCCCCTCAGGAAAATCCGTAAAGATACCGTCGACTTCAACGACCTCTACCAAAAAGTCCCATAAGTCTTTAGGCTGAGAAATGATGGCCGGCAAACGATCTTTCCTAAAGGTGTAGACATGAACGAGAAGCCCCTCTTTGTGAGCACGCGCCACAAGTCCAGTTTTTTCGAAGGTCTTCTTTTTAGCATTGGGCTTCATCACAAAAGGAATCCAAGGACCAATGCCATCAGCATAGGTCGCCACCTCCCTTAAGCCCTTTTCCGTCATCATGTCGGCATAAGAGTGGGAAGACTCCTGCCAACTGTCATCTGCAATAAGCTGGATCGTGGGAATTCTTGATTTAGGGTAATGCCTACGAAATTCTTTGAGGAGCTCAGGATCAAAGCATTGCAGGTAAACCTTGCCCAGAGAGTCCGGCCGCTCATAACCATACTTTTCTAATACCTCCATCGTGGCCTTAAGAATATTCTTGCCGGCCTTTTGATGAAAGGCAGGGTTCTTAATTTCAGGATAAATACCAATATCTTTATTTCTACTCTTATTAAGACCTTGAATGAGTTCAATATATTCCTCAAAGGTCGGAACCTCAAAAGACGAAGTTCCATAAGGGAAGCGTGTAGAAAAAATCGCCTGATTCCCCTTGGCCCTTTCATGAACTCTAAGTTTCTTTAGTTCTTTTAGAGTGAAGTCAATGGCATACCAATGGCCATCCTTTCGCATTCTCTTTGGGAATTTGGTTTCAACATCTGTCGTCGTCTCAAGGGTAATATCGTGAAGAACAATGAGGCGGTCATCTTTAGTCATGACCAAGTCGGGCTCAATGAAATCTGGATTAAAGGCATGGGCCATGGCGACGGCCTCAAGGGTATGCTCGGGTAAATAACCACTGGCTCCCCGGTGAGCAATAACTGTTACCTTATTGGAGGATTGAGTTGTACAAGCGAGCAGGCTTAGGGCGATGGAGATGAGGATGAGATTTTTCATGCCTTATTTGTAACAAACTTCTCTTATAAATGCAGTAATTCCAAAGCCTTAAATGGCGTCAATTTATTAAACGGCCATGTAAAGAAAACAAGAATAACCCGGATCCCTCTGTGGTGCTGATAAACTTTCCCTATGAAAAAGACACTTTTTATCACAGCTCTCCTTTCTCTTTTCTTGAACCCGACCTTTGCTAAAAAGGCCCATATGATTGCCGAACTGGGTGACATTAAATGCCTTAAGAAAACGAGTCAGGTAGGGGCTACCTTAGATTCTCTTAATATCTCAGTGGATGGAGCGACACGTGCTGAAAAGAAGTTGGTGGCCGATGTGGGAAATACACTAGAGGAATTAACCAACCAAGCGGGAGCCGAAAGAATCCTAGGCGGTCTTACTATTAAATTTAAAGATGTTTTAGGTAATCGCTCGGATGGTGGCTGCTTGCCGGCCCATCAACTCGTGAGAAACCAAATTCATATGGGACGCAAGTGTTCTAACGGTATGAAGATTCCTTACACCTAAGGAATTCTTATTCATGAGATGGGCCACTTCGTTGCTAACAAGCTAGGACTTTATACTAAATATAATCGTGCTGTGAGAAAGCAGTGCAAGCTCACCACCTATATGCAAAAATCGAGGGCGGGTAAGAAGCACCGTAATCGCGATGAGGAATTTGCAGAAGTTTTTGCGGCTTATCTGATTTATGGCAATAAGCTTAAAAGTAAGTGTAAGAAGGCCTATGAATTTATGTAGGAAGAGCTTTTTATGGGAAGTCGCTCTGCCTGTGGAGAGAAGAAGGGTCTCTTTAATTTTCTCTAGGAAAGGGGAACATAATATCGAGCATAAGGCGTCTACAGTTCTTATGAAACGATTTTCCCTCACTTAAATACTTTTGAAAGACTTCAGCCGTTCGCGACGGGGCCCACACAGCATTCTCTTGTAAGGTTGTCTTAATGCGCTCGAAAAATGGCGCTTGATAGGAGCGCTCTAATAAAGTCCCCATGACCTTTTCTTGGCGCGGACCAAGCTCTTGCAATTGCTCCAATTGCCCTAAAATGAAATTCGCCTTAATTTCTTCATCATAGGGAACATCCTCTGCAAATTGTTGCAAAAAGACCCATAAGCGAGCTGGCTCATTAGGGTATTTATTCTTTATGAAGTCCCAACACATCTGACCATACTCCCCAGGAAGAAGACGAAAGTATTTTTCAGCGGGATCTCCCGTTTCTTCAATAAAGCGAACGAAGGCATTGAACTTGGCCTCCATTGTCTGTGGGTGCTCAATATTCAGCTCAGGTACAACCCCTAAGCGTCTTTGCTCCCTTAAAAACTCCACCCTTCTTGTTATCATCTCTGCCGTCAGCTTAAACTGCTCGCCACTTTGTTGTGGACGAATAAAACGCAGCTCTATTGTTCTTTCATCGTAGGGCATATCCTTCACAACTCGACTAAGGTTAATGCCCTGATACTTATGGGCCGGTGTCCATTTCATCACTGTACGTTTATGGACTTTTTTAAAAATTTCTTTCGCCAGCTTTTTTAAACTCGTAGGAGAGCGATCAAAATCATCAATAATATTCCAAAAGGCGCGGTGACTCTTTTCAGGTAAGACATTTATGGGTGGAGAATTTGCATGGTCGTAATTGAGGATGCCTGAGCCAATCTCAGAATGATTGTACATATCCACCATGAAATCACGAAAGAGTTGGCCATCATTATTAAAGAGACCTTTGAGACCAAAGTGCATGTGGCCGCCTCCAGTGGCAAGACCGGGCTGATAACCAAGCTCCCTAGCAATATCAAAAATATCCGTTTGTATTCTTTTGGTGATCTCAATGAGTCTACTGGCCGGTATAGGCTTTCCCGTTACTTCCACAACCCAGGGATCGAGGGTCACATCAAAGTAGTGGCCGTCAGGATAGAGAATGCGGCCAATCTTTATGTCATATTTGTCACGAATGATATCAACTTCACACTCACCACAACGGTCTAAGATCTTTTCAATAAGCTTGCGTTGAGCCTTTTCATTTGCCGATGTATTGATGGTATTGCCGCCAGCTCGCTCACCGGCCTCTTTCATGGCCTCACTCGTTAATGTCACTTCCATGCCAAAGAGAGGCTCTAGAGGCTCCGTCCCCGGAAAGGGAAGAACTTGGGCACCAAGATTATTGGGCTTCCTTGTGCTATTTGTGTGGTGAACTTGGCTACAAGACACAATCAAAAGAAGCGCGAAGAATAAGGGAGCGATAAGCTTGGTCATATCCTCTTTTCGGAAGACTTTAAGAGAACATCAATCAATTCCCGCAGGTTAAATGAAGTCAATGTTTTAGATTTAAGAAGATTTCTAAATATTTAAATTTACAAATAAAAATCATAACAAACTAAATAAAAACAACCGAAAATACTAATCTATGAAACAAGTTTTTATTGCGATACTCATACTGACAAGCTGTCAAAAGGAAGAAGCGATTGGGACTTCGTCCCTTAAGTATAGTGGTGACTCCTCACAGAAAACTTATGTTTTTGGTGTTCATCCCCTTCACAACCCAAATCGCCTCTATGAAGTCTTTGGACCGATCACAAGACTTATTAATCGTAAACTCAAAGGAAAAAGTTTTCGTCTTGAAGCTTCAAGAGACTATGCTGACTTTGATAAGAAAATGGCCACAGGAGCTTTTGATATTTCTCTTCCGAATCCTTATCAAACCCTTCTCTCTCTTTCACAAGGATATAAGGACTTTGGGAAAATGGCCGATGACGATCATTTTAGAGGCATTCTCGTTGTTCGAAAAGACTCCTCCATTAAAGCTGTTAAAGATTTAATCGGAAAACCATTTGCTTTCCTGCTCCAACTGCTCTCGCCGCATCCATGATGCCACAAAACTTTCTCCACGAGCATGGCCTTGACCTCAAAAAAGATGTCACTATCCACTACTTAGGTTCACAGGAATCTTCCATTATGGGGACCTTCTATAAAAGCTGTGCCGCCAGTGGAACATGGCCTCCGCCCTGGCTCGCTCTTTCTAAAGAACGCCAAGAGGTTAAAAACGAATTGAGGGTCCTGTGGCAAACAAAACCCCTACCTAATTATGGTCTTGTCTTTAAGAAGGGTTTTGATCCAGAGGTTCTAAAGGTTGTTAAAGAAGTCTTTCTAAACCTCCACAAAGAAAAAGAGGGGCGTACTATTTTACAGGAAATGAAGTTGTCTAAATTTGAAGAGGCAAACGATAATACATACAGTCCAGTAAAGACCTATATCAGTAACTTTACCAAGAACGTAAGAAACCCATAGGATGCTCAATGAGATCTTTTTTTAAAAAATCTCTTTCAAGACAAATCATTTTAGGAGTCTCCCTCATTCATGCACTCCTTATGACTATTTTTGTGGGTGACTTTATTATAGGTCGTAATATTGACCTCGAAGATAGCTTCAATAAATCATCATTTGAATTTGCAGAGCTTATCGCCAAAGGCTCAATTCACTGGGTTCTCTCTAGTGACTTTATAGGTATTGAGGAAATAATTGAAAATGCCAATTTAGAGGACACTTCATTTGTTGAAATTATTGATGCTCAAGGAAAGGTCTTAGGTCACACCAATAGGGACCTTGTAGGTAAGTTCATTTCGGATCAGGAAAGCCTCACCCTTTTAAAGAAAGAGAGTAAACCCTTTATTCAAAGTCAAGATAAGGAAGGGACCCTCTTTGTTTCTCCAATAAAGAAAGGGGACCAGATTATTGGCTGGGTACGAATGAAGAGAGAAAATGACATTCTTATAAGTAGGTCAAATGACCTCATTCGCACAGGACTTCTCTTCACATTTATGGCCATTATTTTGGGTGGTTTTCTCAGTTGGTTTCTGGTTCGTGGGGTCACAGAAGATCTCCTAACTATTGCTAAAGCAACAACAGAGCTCAAAGAGGGAAATAATCAAAAGAGGGTTCACTTAGACCGTGAAGATGAACTGGCAACTCTTGCTACCAACTTCAATGGACTTCTTGATCACCTCAGTGAAGATCAAACCGAGATCCAAGAAACAAAAACTAAGCTTGCTTTGGCATTAGAAGGAAGTGGACTTGGAGTTTGGGACTGGGATCTGACGACAAACAAAGTGACCTATGATAAGAACTGGGCAAAAATTCTTGGTTATGAAATTGATGAGATCGAGATGGACATCAAAACTTGGGAGTCACGAGTTCACCCCGAGGATCTTCCCTCCTACTATGAGGACATCAATAACTACCTCGAAGGAAAAATTGATCATTATGACAACACCCATCGCTTGAAGCATAAGGATGGCTCTTGGATATATACGAGTGGCAAGGGACGTTTTTCTGCTTGGGATGAGTCAGGAAAACCAACGCGTTTTACCGGGACCATACTAG
>JAUIBX010000092.1 GCA_030427595.1 Bacteriovoracia bacterium
TCAAGCAGATAAGTTTAGTGACAGTATTCAAAAAATCGAGGATAACTAAGCCCAGCCCATCATCACGCGGAGGCCATAGTGGCAGACTTTAAAGACTTCGATCTTTTACCGGAAATTATCTCATTTTTAAAAGAATCCTCACTATCAAAACCCACGGAAGTTCAATCTAAGGCCATCCCTGCTTTTATTAAAGGGGAAAACCTCTCTGTTTTGGCCCAAACAGGCTCTGGCAAGACTTTGGCCTATACCCTTCCTATTTTTCATAAGCTTAAAATTAATGATGATGATATCCCCATGGATGATCAGTTTGGTGCTCCCCGCGCTATTATTTTAACCCCGACAAGAGAGCTCAATCAGCAGGTCTTTAAGATTTGTAAGAGTGTTGCTCATACAGCAAAACTTCGCATCCGCCAGTTGGTAGGGGGAGATAAAGGCAAACGCTCACGTCGTCTGCAAGAAGAAGCCTTTGATATTCTCGTCTGTTCACCTGCCCGTCTTCTTAGTGCCTTAGAGCGTAAGGAAGTCCTACCTAAGCTTTTAGAGGCTTTGGTTCTCGATGAGGCCGATCAACTCCTTGACATGGGCTTTACTCGAGACATCAAAAAAATCATCTCCTTCATTCATAAGGTGAATAAGGCGCCTCTTAAGCAGGTGGCCCTCTTCTCTGCCACATGGCCCGCTCAGTATGAGAACTTTGTTGAGGATGTCTTTCACGGCCTCTCTTTTAAACAGGTGGTGTGCCAAGGAGGAATACAACTCAAGAGAAATATTGAGACCTTCAATATTTATCTACCTCAAAAAGAGAAGAGTAAAATCTTGGAAGAGTTTATCGCTAAAGAGGCCAAGGGCACCGGCCTGATTTTTGTGAATAAGAAAGAAGATGTTTTAAAAGTTGCCCAAACATTGAGAGGTCAATTTCCAAAGAGAAATATCATTGAACTCCATGGCAATCAAAAACCTTCTGAGAGAAAGGCCGCGATGGACAACTTTCTCAAAAAGAAAGGCTTATTGGTCGCTTCTGATATTGCGGCCAGAGGCCTTGATGTGGACAACCTTGGCTGGGTTCTTAACTATGATTTGCCCTTTGAAGCAGTCTACTATATTCACCGCTGTGGTCGAACGGGCAGGGCCGGTCGCCTTGGGCGCGTTTACAATTTCGTCACCAGTGCTGATATTAAGCTTATGGGTCGTATAAATGAGGCGATCCTGTCTCAAAGCTCTTTGGCGTTAAAGCCTCTTGAAGCTCCGAAGGGTTCTCCTATGGCGCGAAAGACCCAGAAGAAGTCTGGTTCAAAAAATAGCAAGAAAGTCGTTAAGAAGAAAACCGAGAAAAAAATGAAGAGGAAGTCTGCAGTCCGCAAGAAAACTCCGCGCTACAAAAAGAAGAAGCGCTAGTTTATACTAAACCTATGAAAAGAGTTTTCCTTACCACTATTTTATGTATTCTCTTCGTTAGTGGCTGTAGCTGCTCCTCAGAGGAAAAGAAGTGGGGGGCAATCGAGCTTTATAAGATTGCAGAGAAATATGACCCCAACCTCAGTCGTTATCAAATGCCGCCTGAAAACTCTGAGCTCTATAAAGTTAAATCCGTTCGCTGTGAAAAACTTCCACCAGAAGGTTGTATTGGTATCATTCGTGGCGATGGTAATGGGGCACGCTTTACTTTTAAGGGCCTTGACTTTCCCGTTATGCGCTACGATTCCACAGAGAACGCTTGTAAAGCGGCGTTGGAGATAGGTCAGTGGTACTCTCGAGATTGGATTTTTGATGAGGTTACTGATGAACCAGTTCTTGAAGATTTTATTAAGAAGGCCTACGACGCTAAAAGGCCAACCAAACCGTCAGATTGTGAATTCTAATGTCGCTTAAAGAGTTTAGCACTCGTTAAGAAAACTCCTTCAAAATGATCGATCTTCTCATGCCAAAGCTTAATAAGCTTTGGGTCTTCAGCTTCAAATTCATTGAGGGTTTCACGAAAGAGGGTAAGCCAACGGTGGAGCTCTCCCTTTCTCATGGAGAGTTTCTGATGAATGCCAATAAGGTCAAAGGGGGCTTCTTCTTTAGGGATTTTGATTCCGAGAAGTTGTGACTGCCAGAAATGTGTTATACGTGGCAGGTGATGGGCAAAGGCTTCTATCGGTGGTCTCAGGGGGTGGCCCTGAGATTGGGACTCTTGCATGGCAATTTTTCGAAACTGATAGCCAATGAGAATGTCAGTGGTTGCTTTCTTATAGAAAGATTCAACCACTGATGAAATAATTTGAGTCACAAGGTATTAAATACGACCGTATTCTTGAGCTGTACGTCCAAGAGACTTTGAGCGCTTCTTGTAAAGCTTTCCAGCTTCTTCTGACTCAGAGTTCTCTTTACAAGTGATGCACATTTCGGCCACTGGACGAGCACGAAGTCTTTCAAAAGGAATGGCCTCGTCACACTCTTTACATAGGCCGTATTCATCATTCTCAATATCGGCCAGGGCCTTATTGATTTTCTTAACAAGAAAGCCCTTTCGAGAAAGCATACGTGCTTCTTGTTCTTTTTCACGATTGTTATTGGCCGCATCGACTTGCTCTTTTTGTTCATTGGGGTCGAGTGCGTATTGAGTGTTGTCAGAGATTTTGTTGAGGATGTCTTCTTTCTGGGCAAGAAGAAGGTCTTTAAGAATTTTTAGGTCTTTCTTCTTGAGATGCTTATTTGGTCTCTGTGGTTTTGCCATGGATTCTACTCCTATGTTGTGTCTCTTGTTCGCCTTCTCAACTTCCTGAACACATCCTGTATTCTTCACTGTCAAAAAATCGAACTCGCCTATTGTTGTAGTGTAAGAAAATCCTATATTCGACAGAGATCGTAAATAGCAAGCTTCTAACAAAAGGTGACACGTAAATGACCCGTTGCCTTAAGAACGAAAGTTTTTTTGAGGGCTTTGAGGCGCGTTAAAGGACTTCTAGGTCCTTTGGGAATGGGGCTTCGCAGAAAGGACAGAAGAACCAAAATTGTAAATCCAGTTCTTTTTGACAACCCGTGCAAGTGTAAGGCTTTTCAAGGTCAATAAACTCATCACTACCACCAACAAAGATGTCCTTTCTTAAGGCGGCAATCGTTGTGGGATGGGCCTTGTAGCCGCCAGGCTGAAGGGGGTCTGCTTTAAACATGCCTGGGCTTACTGAAGTGTCTGGTCTGATATTAACTTTAAAATCTTGATCAGGTTCTTTTTGAAAGTGAGCGTGTCCGGTGGCACTGGTTGCCTGCATGAGCTTACGGTAAAACTCTTCTGTTGAGGGTTTATTCTTACTCACAGAGAACCTCCCCAACGCCTCATTAAGTAATCAACCAATTCTTGGCTATTTTTCTTATGTTCATTAAGAAAGGAGAGTATTCCTGGTCTGGCCCGCAGCACATCCTCTTTAAGGATAATACTTTGATGGCCTAGGGCCTCAATCGTTCTTAGAGTCCACTCTAAGACTTCGGGCTCTTTGTGGTCAAGAAGCGGCTTTAAGGCTTCAATAAAGGCAAAGGGAATGCGCTCTCCCTGTCTCTCACACTCTTCAAGAATAACTCTATGGCCGGCATTGAGAACATAAATCAGAAGGTCCTTTTCTTTTCTATTTTTAAGAACCCAAGTCAGTGGACCAAGAAGTTCTAGAGAGCCTTTTTTGGCATGATCTAAGATGCACAAAAGGGCCATATAGTCGGATTCGGGGGCATTTTTCTCATTGAGGCTCATCCAGTATTGGGTACAGAAACTCAGCTCTTCCTCTTCAAGATAGTAAAGAGGGCGTTCACCCTTTTTTAGTTTAGAGAGGGTTTCTTGATAGAGGTTTTTTAGGGCTTCTTCACTGGTTAAAGTGCTCATGAAACCACGATACCATAAATGGGACGAAGAGAAAGACTCTGTCTTAGCTTACTTTTTTAACGTCATCAGATGTTGATGAGTTGGCCACCTTTGGAGTGTTGCGTGAGAAGGCAACCAAAGCGGCTTCGGTTGCCACTTTATAATTGCCTTGAGTGTATTCACCTTGCATGGAGCGAATGATGCTTTTGATATTTTCAGGATTTTGTCCGCTGTCATAAATATAGAGGCAAATCTCGTGGGCCACATTAAAGAGGGCACTTAAGGGGGAAATTCTCTTGTAATCAATTCCTTGGGGAAAGCCTGTACCGTCGTAACGTTCGTGGTGGTTTTCAATAATAGTGATCACCTGTTGGGGGACCCCTTCAATTTGATCCACCAGTTCGGCAGCTTTCATAGGGTGTCTGAGATACTCTTCTTGTTCACTTATTCCAAGTTTCTTAAAACGGTATTCGGTTTGACTTTGAATTTTGGCATCTTCTGGGCCTTCAACTGTGACATCATGAAAGAAGGCCGCCAGGGTGAGGATCATGACGTTGTCCTCATTGTAGAGTTCTGTTTCCTTAAGAATGGCGTTGGATATATAGGAGAGAAGAAAGCTGTGCTCACTGGCATAGTTCTCTCCCTTGATGGAGTTTTTAAGAATATCGTAGATACCCTTGTCTTTGGAAATGAGACTCATCGTTGAGTTCACTGCAATAGAGGTCATCTCCACAGCTTCTGCATTGAGGCCAATCTTTTGAATAGTTTCAGATACTGTCTCCTGCAGTTGAATAGAGAAGACCATATTGAGATTATCATTTTGGACCAATTCAAGGGCATGTTCATCACTATTTAGTGGTCTTAGGCTTTCCACCAATTTCTTTGTGATCAGATTAAAGTCCCTTTCTCTTACAAAGAGGTATTTAATATTTCTTTTGTCGTACTTTTTAAGGTCCATAAAGTCGACTTCATCGTAGCGGTTAAAAACTTTAATATACTTGTCGTCATTGATTCGCAGATAGACATCACAGAAAACTTCTTTGGTTGAATAAAAGAAGTTAAGGTTAACACGACAAAATTTCTTTTCCTTTTGACCCCGCTTACTAAGGCCTATCATGCGATCGACTTTCTTCCAGAGAAGCTCACTACTTTCATAGGTACAAAAGTAATCCAGAAGAGTTTGGGACTTAAAGGCCTTCTTTGCCTGTTCCATATCTTCACTATTGGCCGTAACAATAGTAGGAATGGCCTTCTCTCTTTTTATAATGGCCCCAATGGCCTTATCTGATTGGTTAATTTTGAAATCAATCAAGATGAGGTTGATATTATTATTCTCTTGATTGAGAAGGGTCAGGCCTTCATTAATGGTGCTGGCCCACACATACTCTTCATCAAATTGAGCACTAAGAATTGTTCTGAAGTAATCAAGAAGCTCTTCGTTTTTATAAATAAGAATTATTTTACTCAAGTAATCTCCACCATTAAAAGAAAGAGTATTTAATTATCGGTGGTTGAGGTCAGCATTTTAGTGAAAAATTCATGATAATTGTTAAAATGACCGAGAGGTAATTATAGGTTAAGTATAAGAAACTAAAAGAATTAACAATGGTTAAGATTAGAGAGTTATCTGACAAGCAATTGCTGGCCCAGATAGAGAAATACGAGAAGATTTATAATCAGCTCATTGCGGAGAGGGATAAGCGTCTCGACAATAAAAGGGATTCTTCTGACCTCATGACGGCCAACGAAAAGAAGTTGCAACAACAAACTGGTGCCTCATCTTCCTCACTTTCAAGTCCCGAAAAAACACAGGCTTTTCAATTAAAGTTTGATGATTCAGACATCAGCCAAATGGAAGAGTCTGTTCGAGAAAGCTCCGAAGCTGCATCAAAAGAGGAAGAGCAAGATAGTGTGACTCAGCTTCTTAAAATCAGTAAGGAACAACTCGCTGAATTGCAATCCCCCAAGAAGAAAGTTGTCAAAAAGAAGAAGGTCCTCAAAAAGAAGGGCTAGTCATTACTTTTCTCTATGAGAAGGGGATTAGAGAAGATCTCTCTCGCTTCATAGAGACTGCTATACCCTTTATTCAATAGAGTCTTAAGAATTTTAGGCGGAGTAAATCTTTCGCCCCATGCCTGTTGCAAATCAATAAGACGTTTCATCAAATCTTCATGGCCACTCTTATCGCACTCCTTAACAACTCCTCCGGTGTAGGCCGGGTAGCCCCATCCTAGAAGGGAAGCTACATCACCTTCGTGAGCGGTGTTGAGGATGCCTTGCTCAAAACACTTAAGAGTCTCAACCATCTGAATGAGGTGCAATCTTTCCTTGATCGCAGGGTAGTTGGGGAGACCAACTTGAGATGAGTCCTCTTTGTGCTGAGAGTTCTTGGCCTCGTCATAAGTCTGCGGACTTATTTTCTTTGGTCGCTCCTGAGGATAGTCATAAAATCCTTTACGATTCTTCTTACCTAAGCGCTCATATTTGGTGATAAAGCGGGTGACAATTTCTCGTGTACGATTTTCGGAGGGGTCCCTAAAGGTATGAACATTTTCAAGGCGTGCCTTTTCTTCAAGGAGGTTTTTTATCAGTTCTAGCGACACTTCATCAGCGATTTCTAGGGGACCCAGTGGAAAGCCAAGTTCTTTGCCCGCATTTTCAATAAGGGCGGGGGAGACACCTTCAGATAAAAGTTTTAGGGCCTCTGTTATATAGCGCATGAAAACCCGCGTGGTAAAAAAGCCTAGGCCATCTCTTACAATAATAGGAGTTTTATGAAGGGAATGAACCAGCTTTAAGCCCTTTAAGAGGCTCTCCTGATTTGTCGCCTTGGCCTTAATGACCTCTACAAGTTTCATCCTGGGCACTGGCGAGAAAAAATGCAGACCTAAGACTCTTTCTGGTCTTTGGAGTCCTGTTGTGACTTGTTGAATGGGAAGGGAAGAAGTGTTGGTTGCTAGTACACATTCTTCTTTGATGTGCTCTTCAAGCTCTTTAAAAATTTTTCTTTTGAGGTCAAGGTTTTCAGTGGCGGCTTCAATAACGAGGTCACAATTACTAAGAAGGTCATATTCTGAAATCGTTTTAATTCGCGCCATCAAAAGCTTTGAGTCTTCTATACTAAGATGCTCCCTCTTAACTTCTTTTTCTACCTTTTTTGAAATTTGATTAACTCCCATTTCAGCCGTTGTGAGATCTTTATCCATAAGGAGGACTTCAATTCCTTTGGCGGCACAAACTTGAGCAATACCTTGACCCATAATACCGGCACCAATGACACCGACTTGTTTAATTTCTTCCAAGTCTTTGACCATGGTCTTTCCCTTACTTTCGCATTTATTGATGCCATAGAAGAGGGTATCGAGCATATTCTTGGAGCTTGTGCTGTTCAGGAGTTCTCCAAAGTAAATGGCCTCCACTTCGCAGGCCTGATCAATAGGTAAGAGAGAGCCTTCATAAATGGCAGAGAGAATCTTGGCCGGACCATCTCCCTTGCCGCGAAAATTCTTTTCGACCAAGGCCGAGGCCGCCGTAAAAAAGTTATAACCTCTCTCGCTGCGGGGGCAATGGGGGTCTGGGTGACTTTCTTTAAGGTCCCAGGGTTGCTTGGCATGTGGGTTTTGTTCAATAAAAGCCCGCGCCTTTTCAAGGAGCTCTTCTTGGTTGTCGGCCAGGTCATCCAGAATTCCGATTGCACGAGCCTGAGAGACTGACAGGGCCTTTCCCTCAAGAATGAGGGGCATAGCCTTTTCAATACCAATAAGGCGCGGCAGGCGTTGAGTTCCACCACCACCTGGCATAAGGCCTAGCTTGACTTCAGGAAGACCGACTTTCAACTTTTGATGATTGATGGCCACGCGGTAGTTACAGGCCAAAGCAAGTTCAAGTCCACCACCCAAGGCATGACCATTAATGGCCGCAACCACTGGTCGTTCCCACTTTTCAATCTCTCTAAGAATATTTTGTAATTTTCTTGAAACCTTATAGAAGTCTTCACTCTTTTCCTTGGAGCGAAAAAGCTCAAGGTCAGCACCAGAGAGGAAGTCGGATCTTTGTGAGGTAAAAATGAGTCCTAATGTTGTATTGTCTCGGGTGATTACCTCAACCAATGTTTCCAAGTGGGTGAGGAAGGCCTCTGAAATCAGATTGGGCTGGCCTGGTTTTCCATCGATGGAAAGAGTAAGAATATTGTCATCTGTTTTTAAAATATTAATCATTTGAAAACCCTTCCTAAAATATCTAAGGAAATTATGAAATCACTCGCTCAATCACGGTCGCAATACCCATGCCACCGCCAATACATAAGGTCACCACACCAATCTTTTGGTCCCTTCTTTCTAATTCATCAACTAGAGTACCCAATAGCATTGAGCCTGTGGCTCCTAAAGGGTGGCCAAGAGCGATCGCACCACCGTTGACGTTCACTTTTTCCTCGGGAACTTTGAGGTCATCGATGAACTTAAGGACAACTGAAGCAAAGGCTTCATTAACTTCAAAGAGGTCTACATCTTCTAAGGTAAGGTCTGCTTTTTTGAGGGCCTTTATAGTAGCAGGTCCGGGTCCCGTTAGCATGATGGTTGGCTCTGTCGCGACATTGGCCCACGAGCGAATTTTGGCACGTGGTTTGAGGCCTAATTTCTTACCCACGTCTTGGTTACCTAAGAGAACAGCACTGGCTCCATCGACAATAGAAGAGCTATTGCCCGCATGGTGAAATCCCTCTAAATCTTCAAGCTCCGGGTATTTCTTCAGGGCCCTTTCCTTGAAACCAAAGTTTTGAGCAAGGTTAGCAAAGCTGGGCTTGAGTTTAGCGAGGGTCTCCATATTCGTACTGGAGCGGACCATCTCATCATAGGCCAGATAACTCTTTCCAAGGGCGTTTTTAACGGGAACGAGTGACTTTTTAAAATAACCTTGATCTTGAGCATAGGCGGCCTTTTCATGAGAGTGAACGGCCCATTGGTCCAGGTCTCTTCTTCCGTAGCGATTGAGGTTGGCAATTAGGTCTGCGGCCACTCCTTGAGGGATATAACCGCCAAGGTTTGCTGTGTGGGGGTCCATCATCAAGGCGCCGCCATCTCCACCCATGGGCACACGGCTCATACTTTCAACTCCACCGGCAATAAGCAGGGGGTTTTGATCACACTTAATTCTGGCAGCGGCCAGGTTGATGGCCTCTAGACCACTGGCGCAAAATCTATTGATGGTTAAACCTGAAACTGTTGTAGGGAGGCCGGCCTCTAGAGCAGCGGCCTTGGCGATACAGCCCCCTTGCTCACCCAGTTGAGTGACACAGCCAAGAATGATATCTTCCAACTCCTCTTCAAGAGTTTGGGCATTAAGACCTTGTCTCTTGACAAGGGATTCTATGACATGGGCAGCGAGTTTTACGGGACGAATGGTGAGATGGTTTCCGTCTGCTCTTCCTTTGCCACGGGGAGTACGAACAGCATCATAAATAAAGACTTCTTTGAGAGAGGTCGCAGAGCTCATAGGAGTTTCCTTCGATTGAGAACTCCTTTATTTTACTCGAAATTGCAGCGGAGAGCACATTGATATTGAATCAGCTCTTATTAAGGAGATAGATAAGAATATTCTTTTCAGGTGTCTCACAGGTCGTAAGTTCAACTCTGAGAGCACGGCTTAAGCGTTTTTCAAACTCTTGGTAAAAGCGACTATTCCAGTTGGTCGTTCCATCATCAATGATGAGGGCCTTTAAAAGAGTGACCTCTTCTTTGAGACGATGATAGCCCTTGTAGGACATTTCAAAGTGAGTGGCGTAGTGGGGAAGAATGATGCGCTCCCAAAGCTCAACAATTTGGTGAGGAGAAACTCCCGGAGGAATTTCTGCCATGAGGGAGCGGATACTTTTCATATCCCGTGCTGCCATCAGACGATGAGTCCAGTCTTTGAGGTCCGCCCAATAGGGGGCTCTTTGAACCTCAATCATGTTGGAACCAAATTGAGTAATGAATTTGGCCTTAATATCTTCTGGTGCAGTTTTAAGAATATGGTCACTAATGAGAGCTGTCTTCAAGTAATAAGGTAGACCTTCTTGATTACGAATCCAGCGAATGGCCTCATTATCAATTCCATGTACTACGGTAAAGAGCTTGAGTGTTGGATAGCTCAATCTCTTGGGGTTAAGGCCAATTTTTGTGAGAAGAGCATCCCACCAAGTATTTTTAGAGAGAACGAGAGCATTTACCGTTTCAGGTGAGTTGGTTTTAAATTCACTCAAAGGAAAGAGAATCTGATCAGGTGATTTCATTTGCAGTTTCTTATAAGACTCTTTAAGTTGCATGCGATAGGCCTTAAAGGCACTAGATCCTCCTAAGAACTTCTTGATTTTCTTCTTCATGCGAAAGTAATTGTAAACCAGTGGACCACCAGTAAGGATGGTGCCATAGGGTGTGGCCATGGCAATGGGAAGAAATTGGGGTAGGCCAAGTTGGTAGAGGAGAAAGTAAGAGGAGTACTCACAAATGAGGCCAAGGCCGATACCAATGGCAACACCAATACCCTTTCTTTTAAAAAATCCTTCTAGACCAACCATTGAGGTCTTAAGGAGGTCACTCACATTTCTCCACTGAAAGAGAGGGAAGTAGCGTCTAAAAATTCCTTTATGCTCTGCTGGTAGAGTAATATTTTGCTCGTAGAAATCAGCAAATTCCATAATGCGCTTTTTGAGAATCTCTTCAATCTTTTCATGTTCAACATCAAGAAAGTCTTCTAAACGAGCTTGAGGTGCAGAAGAGGACTTAAGGTCATCATCAATTTGTTGGCCCACGCGCAATATAAGAGAGGCAAACTCCACATTAAAGTCGAGCTTCTTTTGTAATTCGCGCGCAAGAGTACGTGACTCCGGATCCACTTGTGAGTGAAGAGGCGCTATGAATAGAAAGAAGCACAGAAGAGCTTTAAGTGATCTCATCAGCACTCTATCGGAAATTTTTGAGGAGGAGATGAGTTCCTGATCTTGTTGCTCGGTCAATAAAGTCATGGCCGAAAAGAGCCGATCTGAAGCCATGAATTTGCGTGGGGCCAGAGGTCCTTTACGATATTTGCTTTTATCACTTCTCCTAATAATGGTGATCTCCTGTCAAAACGGGGCCAAGGTGAGTGAGAGGTCTCCAAGCTCTCTTTCCGGAGGTGATAGCTGCTTTGATCTCATGCTACCTCTTGCTGATGAGTATCAATCTCTCAGAAAAGGTGAATGGGAGGTCAGTGAGCTTGCCAGAAAGGACCTCCTAGATGAGGAGCAGTGGCAGGCAATGCGAGAAGATGAGGCCTGGCAGAAGTTTATTTCTCGCGATAATCAGTCTGATGAAGAAAAAGAAATGGGCTTTGTGGTGCTCTCTCTTTTGAGAAAGCGTTTTCCCAATGTCGATGAAAAGCGTTTGAAGGATCGCTACCGGGTTTTAATGGCCTTTTGTGGTCGATAAATGGTTCTTATGGGCTAGGAAGTCTTGCCCAAGCGTGTTATAAGTTCTCCATGCAAACGCCGGTGGCAATAAATTCTATTTACAGAGCAACCGAAGGTGAAGGCCTAAATCTAGGCCAAACTCAGGTTTTCGTGCGCTTTCAGGGCTGTGCTGTAGGCTGTGTGAATTGTGACTCAAAAGACACTTGGGATTTCCCTCTCACTGGCACAATGGCCATGCATGAGGTCATTGCTCGTGTTGAGGAACAAGATCTAGGCAACTCTAAGAGAGTCTCCATTACAGGAGGAGATCCTCTTCACCCCAAGAATACGCCAGCTCTTATTAGTCTTGTTAAAGAGCTCAAATCCAAAGGATACTGGCTTAATATCGAGGCCGCAGGCACTAGAATTGTCCCTGAAGTTTTTGATCTGGTGAATTTTATTTCTTGGGATTTTAAAACTCCGTCGACCCACGTTCGACCTAATCCTGTGCTCTTTAAAAAGCTAGAGGAGCAATACCGTGGCAAGTTTCAAGTAAAGGCCGTCATTGAAAATTATAAAGATTTTGAGGCGACTCTTGCATTTAGGAAGGAGCATTTTCCTGAAGGTCATGACTTTCCTTGGTTTCTTACTCCCTGTTACAACCCTGGAGAGGAGTTTCCACTAGAGCGCTTTCAAAGTGTCATTGAGTGGAATGAAAAAGTTGGTGGACCTTTTAGGGTCGTAGGCCAACAGCATAAATGGCTGCACGGACCTAATAAGAAACAGGTTTAGTAATCCTATTTCAAGGGTCTTTTCTAGCTTTAGCTTTTCTTCTCTAAAAATTCATTGGGATCTTTAAACTTCTTACGAGTAGGAGGACCTTGTTCTTCTCTTTCAATTTTCTTCTTCTTTCTCTCGGCCAAGAATCGCAACATAAAGAGTGCCGCCCAGCCTAGGGGAGCGAGAGCTGCAATGGTTATGGCAATGGGGGATTCACGGTCAAAGAGCAGAAAGTATATGCCTGCACCGATTGTGGCAAAGAGAACAATGATTTGCATGCTTTAGAAGAGCTTATCTTTGTGAATCACTTTATCAACGAAGTCAGCCGGTTCCTGAATCTTATCCAGCTCCTTTTCCACTTCTTTTTCTGAGTTGTCTCGACCGCGGATTTCAAGCATTTCCTGGCCATATTCATCAAGAGTGGAAAGCTTCACCAAGCAAAAGCCTTGCTCGTCTGCTTGAGTGACCTCTTCATCAGTATGATCTTCCACAACGACTACCAGTCTGTGGTCTTGCGGTAACTTCTTTAAGGCAACTTTGATAAGGCCTTTCACTTTAGCAACCTTAGCTGTGCAGAAGACAGCATAACGTTTTTGGTTGTTGGGGTTATAGGCAACGAAGTTCCATAGAGTCGACTTACTCTCAGACATGGTGACATCAAAATCAAAGGCCTTAAATGTAAGTACAGTAGGACAAAGACACTACAACATAAGCTCAAAAGTAAAAGGTATTTTACAAAAATATAAAGAACTTCAAGATATTATTGCAATTTTAGGTATAGATGAACTAAGTGAAGAAGATAAAATTACAGTTGCAAGAGCTAGAAAAATACAAAAATTTTTATCTCAACCATTTACAGTTGCAGAACAATTTACTGGTACAAAAGGAGTTTATGTATCTTTAGAAGATACCCTAGATAGTTTTGAACAAATAATTAATGGTGAACACGACAGTATTCCAGAACAATTCTTTTATATGTGCGGTTCAATAAATGAAGTTGTTGAAAAATATAAAAAAGATAAAGC
>JAUIBX010000329.1 GCA_030427595.1 Bacteriovoracia bacterium
TCAAGCTTTTTTTTCTATCATTTTTGAGGTCAGAAAAGTCGTGAAAAATGACTTAAGTTTATGAATTTATTGGGTTTCAAAAAAGTGACAACATTTTGTAACACTATTTTAGAAAATTAAAAGTATTTTGTTTCTGTTGGCCGTTGACGTGGGAAAGAGTTGGCCGTCATAATATCTGAGGAGCGAAATTAGAGAACTCTTTTGATAGGGTTTTTTAAGGAAACTCTGTCGGGCTAGCACGGAAAGCGATGCCTACACGGCAAAAAAAATGTTTCTAAACTACCGGCTTTTTTGAGCTTTAATTGATTGGATTTATGGAGGAAGACCAATGAGACTAACATCAAAAGGACGTTACGCAGTCAGGGCCATGCTTGATCTTACTATGCACTCTAACGGAAACCCCGTTCGTTTGCAGGAGATCTCAACTCGCCAAAACATTTCACTACATTACCTAGAGCAACTTTTCAGAAAGCTTAGAAATGGCCAAGCTGTTAAGTCTGTACGTGGACCCGGTGGTGGTTATGTTCTTGCTAGAGCAATGGACCAAATTTCTATCAAAGATGTACTTGATTGTGTTGGTGAAAACATCAACCCAGCTAAGGATATCCTAGGATCAGAAGCTGAGAGTGCCAATACTGTGGAATTTCACCTTTCAAAAGGTTATTTCCAAAACCTTGGTATCATCATGAGAGAATACCTCACAACAACTTCTCTAGGTGACCTTGCTCGTAAGGCGAAAGAAGTTGAAGCGGAAGTTGCTGCTAACGAAAATGCAGCTGCTACGGCCACTCAAGCTGTTACAGACACTATGGGTGGAACAACTGGAACTCAAACAAATAATGAGATTCCAACTTCTGGTATCCGCAACCCACTAGGCGAAATCAACCAGTAAAAATCGACAACCCTCTGTTGTAATGAAAAACCCCTTCGTAAGAAGGGGTTTTTTTTGGTACGTGGTACTTTTTCAGAACATGCGTCATTAGAAATGACGCGCATACTGAAAAAGTACCACGTACCACTTGTTTAGCTTGAAGAATGTGGGCGAGCAGGGCAACATGAGGCCTATGAACTCTCAGAATAGAATTTATTGCGATTACAATGCGACTTCACCAGTGGCACCGAATGTTTTAGAGGGTCTGTCTCTTGGTGAGTGGCCTCTTGGTAATCCCTCAAGTGTTCATGCTACAGGCAAGAAGGCCAGACGTGGCCTCAATGAGGTACGCCAATTTCTTTATCAGACCTTCGGAGTGAAGGAGCAAGACTTTCAGCTCTTCTTTCATTCTGGTGCAACAGAAGGCATCAATTCACTTATTAAGGGGCTTGCCCTTAAGGTCACGAAAGAGAAGAAAAGCTTGGGCTTTTTTACTTTTGAGAGTGACCATAGCTGTCTGGTTAATCAACAGGACTTTTTAGAAACTCTTGGCCATCAATTTAGCTCTGTTAAGGTGAAGCGTGATGGCGCTTTTGACCTTGAAGACCTTAAAGAAAAGATGGCCAGTGACAATAGTGAAGTGAAGTTGTTGAATTGGACTTGGGTCAATAATGAGACGGGTATCATAAATCCTTTAAGTGGCCTTGAGGGCCTTAAGAAAGAGCTAGGGGACGCGGTTCTCTTTCATGTGGATGCAGTTCAAGCGCCGGGCAAAATCCCCAATTGGAATGAACTTTCAACAGCTGCTGATGCCTACACTTTTAGTGGCCATAAGTTTGGGGCCCTCAAGGGAAGCGGCTTTAGCTTTCTTAAAGAGAGTCTTCATCCTATGGCCCTTCTCAATGGTGGCGGTCAGCAAAGTGGTCTGCGTTCTGGAACAGAGAATACCTGGTCAATCCTATCCTTGAAATTGGCCCTAGAATATCTCATTAAAAATTATAATTTTGAGAAACAAAATCAAGCGACCCGTTTCCTAGAAGAGAAAATTCTTAAGCTCGTTGGAGATAGGGGCGAGGTAATAGGCCTTGAAAACCCCCATCGAAACGGTAACACCATTGACCTCTTACTCTACGGCATTAAGGCCCACACTAGTGCTATGGTCTTTGATATGGGCTCCATTGATCTTTCTAATGGTTCGGCCTGCTCTTCTGGTGCTGTTGTTCCAAGCCGTGTTCTTCTGGCCATGGGTTATAGTGAAGATGAAGCCAAATCGGCGTTACGCTTTTCTTTTAGCCCTTACTTCACAAAAGAAGAGGCCACAGAGTTGTGGCCTAAAATTGAAAGTATTCTTAATCGTCTCTTTTCTTAGATTAGGAAACAACCAACTCTAAACAAGTATCTGTAAGGTAGTGCTCTGAGATATTCTTGGCATTCTTTCCTTGAAGAACCTGTACGTCGAGGTCACCGCTAGCGAGGTTAAGTGAGGACTCGAAGGCATCGATGGTGAGGGGATGGTAGTTGTCACGAGTAATTTCAATGGCCATGGTATCGGTACCGGCCTTGACATCACTGGCAAAGAATTTCTTAGCATCGACGACAAATTCGACCGTGTGGTTTTGTAGTTGAGACTCACCCTTAAGTTTTGAAATCAACTCACGCATTTCTTTGACTTTCACCAAGAACCATC
>JAUIBX010000330.1 GCA_030427595.1 Bacteriovoracia bacterium
CCAACTTCGCATTGATCCTCAATATTGTCTTTATTCTAGCGATTTTATCGCTGCTAGGTGCGACGTTAACGTTGCCGGGTATTGCTGGTATTGCCCTAACTATTGGTATGGCCGTAGATGCCAATATCATTATCTATGAGCGTATTAGAGAAGAGGTGAGAAAAGGGCTTTCCTATTATAAGGCCGTTGAAACCGGCTTTGCTCACGCCTTTTGGACTATTATTGATGCCAACATCACTACCGCCCTTGCGGGTCTTTGTCTCTTAAATTTTGGGACTGGTCCTATTCGTGGTTTTGCGGTGACACTTCTTATTGGTATCGTTTCTACTGTCTACTCTTCCTACTTTGTAGGAAAGCTGCTCTTTGAGCTTTATATGAATAAGACAGAGGGACAGGACCTCTCCATTTAAGAGAGAAAAGGAATTAAAAAAAGGGTAAGCCTTATGATGGAAATAATTAAATCAGATACAAAAATTAAGTTCTCAAACCACTACGCGGTAACCACGGTTATTTCGTTACTCTTGGTTGCGGTCTCTCTCTTTGGGCTTTTTACCAAAATGAATTACGGTGTCGATTTTCGCGGTGGTGCTGAAATTCAAATTAAGTTCGCTAAGAATATTGAGCTTCCTCGTTTAAGAAAGACTTTAAAGGATGAAGGTTTTCGTGTTCAAGTTCAACAAATTGGTGAGCCCACCAATCACGAGTTTCTTTTAAAGGTCGCGGCCAGTGAAGATAACCTCAATGTAGTTACAGATAAGGTGAGCGGAGCTCTTAATAAAGACTTTGTTAATGAAGGTATCGAAATCAGAAAGGTCGATATCGTTGGTCCAAAGGCCGGTGCTCAATTAAGACTTTCAGGTTTTCAGGCCATGCTCTGGGCGTTAATTGCCATTATGGTCTATATTGGTCTTCGCTTTGATTTTAAATATTCACCAGGTGCGATCTTTGCCCTTTTTCACGACGTTTCGATTATCTTGGGTGTTTTTGCTTTTACTGGAACGGAATTTACCCTACAAACGGTAGCGGCTCTCCTTGCAGTTATTGGTTACTCTGTAAACGATACGGTGATTGTTTACGACCGTGTTCGTGAACATGAACAAAAGTTTTCCCATCTTAGTCTTAAAGAACAAATTGATAATGCCATCAACGAGACTCTTTCGAGAACTTTCCTTACTTCAGGTACGACTCTCTTTATCTCATTGACCATGTTCTTCTTTGGCGGTCTGGCCATCCGTGACTTCTTCTTGGCCATCTCTCTTGGTGTAATCATCGGTACTTACTCTTCAATTTACGTTGCTGCACCTGTAACTCTTCTCTTCCAACGCTTTACAGGTGGCGCTTCTCAAACTGATAGTGCCTCTCAAAAGGCCAATGCCTAAGCTTTCAAAATATGCACTTCTTGGGTCACTAATAGTATTATTAGTGACCTCTTTTACTTTTGCCCAAAATGACGATCAGGAGCTTGAAGAGCTGTCCAGGCGCCACAAGGGCTCTCATCAACAAAACCCTGCTATTTCAAATCTAGAAGGTCAGCTTGATCAGTCAGAACAGGATGCCCAGGAAGTTCTTAAGGAAATGCAAGCGGCCATGAGCCCCGAAGATAAGGCCGAACTAGAAAAGGCCATCGCCTCAGGGGATCAAGAAAAGATTTCGGCCCTTTCTCAAAAAATAAGCATGAAGATGGCCAAAAGTGGCAAGGGCATGGATAAGATGATTGGCCTGGCCCTTAAAGGTTTTCAGCGCCAAAGCCCTGATGAGTTAAGAAAGGAGCTTATGGGCAGGGCCGCTGGCAGCTTCATTGAGCCCCTCCTTCTTAAATTTCCAAAACTACTAGACTTTGGGGTCAATATTTTAAGAGATCCTCTTGCTCTTCCTCAGCTTTTTAAAATTCCCCAAGACAGAAAACGCCTATTAATCTTTATAGGAATCAATATTGCTCTTATTATTCTCGCAAAAATTGTAAAGAAGATACGCGACGGTAAGGGGGCCTTGAGTCGATGGCTGGTTTTTATTTCACTGAGAATTGGGGTTTTGATTTTCTTTTTTAAGGCAGAGTTAACTCCGGCCTATTTAGTCTTTAAAAGAACGTTCTTTTAGGCAACCAGTCCTTTTGAATCTTGATTTTCCTGAAGACAATTTAATTATAAACGATATGTCTTGGGATAAAAATAAGAGATTACTTATCCTAGATGAGTTTCATAAATACAAAAACTGGAAAAAATATCTGAAGGGTATATATGACAAACAAGAGTTACAACAGAAAATAGTTGTTACTGGTAGTGCAAAATTAGATACTTATAAAAAAGTCGGAGATTCTCTCGCTGGTAGGTATTTCCAATTTAGATTATTTCCTTTAGATATAGAAGAAATAGTTCAATACTATGATGACAATATTGATAGAGCCTTTGCTAGAATCATAGATTGTGGTGGTTTCCCTGAGCCTTTCTTAGATGGCGCAAAAGAGTATTATAATAGGTGGCGTAGAACACATTTTGATATAATTTTACGCCAAGATCTAATTGACGATAAATCAGTTGCAG
>JAUIBX010000093.1 GCA_030427595.1 Bacteriovoracia bacterium
TCATCGCGACCTCTTCTTATCGGCCTGTATTCAGCATGACCTTTGCTATCACCACGAACCCGCCACTTCGGGGAAAACCCAGAAAGAATGTGACCAAGAATTCTTAGCGAATCTCTTAGTTTCTTGTGATGAAGCTAAAAATTTTAAGAAGTGTGAGCGCTGGGCAAAGACCATGTACCGCGCTTTACGCGGCTTCGGCTCCCTCGCTTATCGCTGCGACAACACTCCCGTCACATACTATTAGGTACGTGGTACTTTTTCTGAACATGCGTCATTGGAAAGGATAAATATGGTTTGCTCCAATTTTAAGAAGACTTTACTACTGCTTTCCACTCTATTCATAACTTGTTCTGAATCTTTAGCAAATGATAAGACCAATAAAGAAGAAAGTGGGTTACAATTTTCCAAAGTGACTGATCGTGAGGTGATAGAGCTAAATGAGGGTGATTTCTTTAACCAAGTTTACGAAGACGAAAAAATATTTCAAAAGCTGGATAAAGGCGGGGTCATTAGTCAGCATGATGGAGAGTTTAATTATATTAGACTTAAAAAAAGTCAATTAAAAGGTAAGCGTCCAATTCATCGTGCAGTCCTATGTGTAGATGAAAACTTCTCTCCAATAGACCTAATTTTGGTTTACTCCTTTAAGAAAGTTAAAGGGGAATACGGAGAATCACTTTATACTCTAACGGGTTCCAGTCACCTTTATGAAGATGGATTTGATATAAGTAAGGTGAAATGTGCCGCCTTCGTGGATATGGTCTATTCAAAAGTTTTTAAATTTCCAATGGTGTTTGGGAAGGTAAAGCTGAACACAAACGAGAATTCCATTGAGAAATTTGTTTTAAAAAATCAGAAAGAAGAAAGTATGGACCTTGTAAAGTTTAAGTTCAGCAGCAAGGAGTACACCATTCGTAGCTTTGTAGGTTCCGCAATAATTGATGGAGGATATGGGAATTATGACTATCAAAACGCTCACATTTCGTTAATCGAAAAAAATATGAAAGAAAAGAAAATTTTTTCTTATAAACAAGTGTATTTTGTCCCGAAGGAGCGGTCGATTTATTCGTCAACAAAACTCAAAACTATTGGCGACTTCAATGACGACGGTAGAGTCGATATTCTTTTAGAGGAAAGATTCGATGGTAAGAACACTGTTCATGTTCTCTATATTCAAAATGATAATGGTTTTGAAGTCGCAGGCAGAATATTTGTCGGTGGGTGTTAGAGCGATTTAAAAATTATTTTTTTTCTTAATTCAAGCCCTGCTTTTAACCTAAAACTGTTACCTTACTTCTTATTCTTCACACCTACATTATGATTTGTTCCTCATTACTAAAATGAAACTCTGATTTGATTGTCTTTCCTTGCCAAACTTTCCCCTTTAAATTCCATCTAAGCTCTTGAAATTTGATGTTTAATAGGAGTCTTATTTAGGTTTATACAAATTTTTGTATATTTATGTTAAGATGCAAAGGCGATAACGACTAATGAAGTTTGTTGTGTGGGAAGGAGATACCTTAGAGGTATTAAAGAGCTTTCCTGAGGATGTTCGCGTTAACCTCGGTCATGATTTGAGAAGGCTTCAAGAAGGGCTTGTCCCACTCGACTGGAAACCAATGGTCTCAATGGGTAGAGGTATTTTTGAGCTTAGAGAAAGAGATAAGTCGGGCCAATATAGGGTGATTTATTACACTAAAGTCGCAGAAGTCATTTATGTACTTCACTGCTTTAAGAAGAAAACTCAAAAGACTGCGCCAAAAGACTTAGCTTTGATCAAATTAAGACTTAAAAAGTTAAAAGGAAAACTAAGAGAGGGTCGCGATGAGTAAATCTAAAGATTCTGTTATATCAAAGGGTAATGTTCTTGATGACCTCGGTCTTGATCCGCAAAGAACTGTCGTTGAAAAACTCAAGTATGAAGTTCATAAGAATATTTTGAAGGCCATTCAAAAAAATAAACTGTCACCAAAAGATATTCAAAAGTTAATTGATAAACCACAACCTCGGGTTTCTGAACTTCTTAATGGAAAGATTGCCCAGATGTCTCTTGATCTTCTGATCACTTATCTTGATAAGCTTGGTGGTGAGCCTCAATTCAAATGTAAACTGACTAAAATAGATCAGGGAAACTGATGCTCTTTTCAATGACGCACTTTCTGAAAAAGTACCACGTACCTAATAGTGGGCGGGAATTTTGACAGTGAAGGTGGTGCCTTGGCCTTCTTTGGATTCTACTGAAATTTTGCCGTTATGAATGCCGACGATATGCTTAACGATCGCAAGGCCTAGACCTGTGCCGCCAGCATTTCGGGCACGACCTGAGTCCACGCGATAGAAACGCTCAAATAGGCGTTCGTGATGCTTCTTAGGAATACCGGGACCGTTGTCGGTGACTTTTAAGACATCCCACTTCTTAGAGTCAGAGGCCTTCCAACTCACCTTAATTTCAGAACCTTCTGGAGAGTACTTGTAGGCATTTTGAATAAGGTTTGTGAGAACCTGTTCAAAGAATTGCGGGTTGGCCCAAATCTTTTCAACCTGACAATCAATGGAGACATTGATTTTCTTTTCGGGAAAACTTTGTTTAACAGTTGAGACCACACTCTCAGTAATGTCTTGGGTGTTGACTGTTTCCTTTTGAACTTTATGTTTTGATTCAATAACGGAGAGTTGAAGAATGTCATTGAAGAGGGTCGTTAAGCGATCGGCATTGGCCTCAAGCTTATCTAGAAAGGGTATGACGTTCACACGGTTTTCCGGTGGAGTATCTTTAATCACCTGAGTGAAGCCTTTAATCGCTGTTAAAGGCGTTCTGATTTCATGACTAACGTTGGCCACAAAGTCCTCTCGCATTTGTTCAGCAAGCTTTCTTTCAGTCACATCATGGAAAACACCAACGGCACCAAAGATGTCACCCTTTTGATCAAAGAGGGGGTTGACCTTCACATCAAAGAAGGAGTTTCTCTTGCCGCCTTTAATGGGAAGTTCAAAGTTTCTTCTTTTGACGGGCTCACCTGTTAACAGACAATCATTAAAGAGCGATTGCAGCTCAAGGTCGCTGGTGATTTCCCAAATTTTAAACTGAAGAATATTCTTATCCTTCATAGTTTTTGAAAGAAAGTTCTTCTTAAAGTGGTGGTTAGCAAAGAGCAAGTTCTCATCAAGACCTACGGCCAAAATAGAATCCGTAATAGATTCCATCACGGTGCCCATCTTTTCATTTTCGTTATAGAGCTGTTCGATATAGCGCTCTAGTCCCTTTTGGGCCTGATCAAGAGTCCTCTCCACAATGCCCCATTCGTCTTGAGCATTGGTTTTCAGTGTGGGAACAGCATCTTTGGTGACCCTCTTCATCATGTCGACTTTTTCTAAAATAGAACGCAGAGGCGAGGACACCTGCATGGAGCCCCAGAGACTTACAAGGGAAGTCAAAATTAAAAGAGGTAGCAGAAAGATGATGATGGAATTATCAAGCTCCTTCATGGCGCGATCAAGCTTATGAAGGGGAACTGTTTGGCGAATAATAAAACGCTCTTTTAGGCCTGAGCCATAGGCATCAATACTTACGGCCCCAAAAATCATATTGGTCTTGGCCACCCGGTCATAACGGATCTGGCTAGCAAACCCATAGCGAAGAGCATCTTGAATCTCGGGATAACCTAGTTGATCTTCCATGAGTTCGGGCTTGAGGTAGTTGTCACAGAGAACCTTTCCTGAAGTGTTGATCAAGGTGTAGCGAGTGGTCCAATTGAGCTTAAGGCTTTGGCACCACTTTATAGGAGAGATATTTTGAGTTTGAATGGAGTTCTTAATAAGGGTCAAAGACTCTTCTAACTGTTCTTCGGCCTGAGTGGTGATGTAGGTCTTAAGATAGTAGCGGGCCATCCAAGCGGTAGAGATAATCACCAAGGAAGACACAAGAATTTGCATCAGCGCCAGCTTTCTAAAGAAACGCCACGGCAGCGAGTCCATCAGACTTGTGAAGGTCTTAGATGAGTCTCCCTCAGAATTTTTGTCTCTCAGAATGTGTTTAAGTGTCTGCGGCCACGCGATAACCAATACCTCGGATAGTTTCAACCAGCTTAGAGTAATCCTTAAGCTTCTTTCTTAGACCAAAGATATGGGTATCAATGGTGCGGTCAGTGACATGCACAGGTCCATCTTGAATATATTCCACCAATTGATTTCTCGTCAGGACTTTTCCTGGTTGCTTAAGAAAGGAAACCAGAAGTTTATATTCACTTAGAGTCAGATCCAACTCACGCTCTTCAATCCATGCCTTACATTGATTGGTATCAACTTTAAGTTTATTGACGGTATATATTGATGTTTCTTTATTCTCTTCTTGAGAGCGTAGTGCCTCGGCACGACGAAGAAGCGCTTGTACTCGTGCCATCAAAACATTGCTATCAAAGGGCTTGGTGACATAGTCATCCGCGCCAGCATCAAGACCTTCAACAATATCTTCAGGTCTGGTCATGGCCGTTAACATCAAGATGGGTTTGGTTTTGGTCTTCTTAAACATTCTTAGAAACTTACCAATCTCAAGACCAGAAGTTCCCGGCAACATGCGATCAAGAATATAAAGATCTGCATTTTGTTCACTATTTTGAATTTGCTCGAGGGCCTCACTGCCATCAGCGATGACGGTGACATGGTGACCTTTATTTTGAAGCTGTAAGCTTAAAATATCTGAAATATCACTTTCGTCTTCAACGATAAGAATATTGGCATTCATGGATCTCTCCCCAATGAAGTTTAATTCCTTTTCCGTATAGCACGACTCATAGCGCTCTTACCACTTGGGGGAGGGGCTCCTAGGCTAAATCCCTTAAACTTGATGAAATCCTAACGGATGCGCCATGCGTCTTTGGGGCGTGGGTGGGTGGCGGCGGCCCTCACTTTCCGTTAACCTTATTACCTGAATTTAAAATCTCAAAAGCCATCAATCAGGAGATTCTCTGTGCGCCGAATTTTTGTTGGGTTAATCGCCCTCATTTTCACATCTTGCTCTACTTCTTTTGGTCCTTACCGAACGGTGCCGATGGCCCCGGGTGAAGACGTCAAAGAGCATGTGAAAACTGGCAAGAAGTATATGATCGCTACTCAAGGTCGTTACGCCACCACTGCTGGCAAGAAAATGATGGAGCTCGGTGGAAATGCCATGGATGCCGCAGCTGCAGTGTCCTTTGTGATCTCTGTGGAAAGACCTCAATCAACGGGAATTGGCGGGGGAGGTTTTCTTCTTTATTGGCAACCAGGAATGGATGAGCCCATGGCCTATGACTTTCGTGAGAAAGCGCCTCTTTTAGGTCATCCTAAAATGTTTCTTGATAAGAAGGGAAATGAAATTGCCCGCAAGAGCTTAGATGGTATTTTTGCTGGAGGGGTTCCCGGCCTTGTTGCTGGTGTGATCGAAGCTCATGAAAAATATGGTAAGCTTCCTCTAGCAACAGTGATTGAGCCGGCCATTGAATTGGCCGATAAAGGTTTCCCTGTTTATCCCGAACTGGCCAAGGCCTTAAAGTATAAAGCTGATACCTTGGCCAAGTTTCCAGCTTCAAAGAAAATCTTCTTTAAGAAAACGCGCAAAGGGTATGTCGTTCTAGAAGAAGGAGATACTCTCTTTCAAAAGGACCTCGCTAAAACGTTGAGGGCCATCCAAAAGAATGGTCGAGATGGCTTCTATAAAGGTTGGGTGGCCAAGGCCATTGTCGATGAAGAGCGTAAGCGTGGCGGTCTCATTCGCATGAATGATCTGCGTCGCTACAATGTGAAGAAGCGCCGTCCTGTCTCTGGTACTTATAAAGGTCATGAAATTTTTTCTATGAGTCCACCAAGCTCTGGTGGCATTCACGTTATTCAGATCCTCAATACTCTTGAGCCTCTTAATCTCGGCCATTATGGCATTCAAGATGCCCGCACCATTCACTATACCGCCTCGGCCATGCAACAGGCCTTTGCCGATCGCGCACGCTACCTGGGAGACGCGGACTTTGTGAAGGTGCCTATTAAGGAACTTATTAGTAAGGAGTACGCCGCTAAAATTCGTGCGCGCATTCCTAAAGATCGCGCCCTAACAAAAGAAGAAGTGATGCCAGGAAAATTTGAAGGATATGAGTCTCCAGAGACGACTCATTTTACGATCATGGATGCTGAAGGCCATGTGGTGAGCTCCACCCAAACCATTAATGGCTACTTTGGCTCTTCCTTGGTGATTCCGGGAACGGGGATTGTCCTCAATAATGAGATGGATGACTTTGCCACTAAAGTGGGGGCCAAGAATCTCTTTGGTGCTGTGGGGGGAAAGAATAATCTTGTGGAATCTGAAAAGAGACCCCTGAGTTCCATGTCTCCCACTATTGTTCTCAAAAATAAAAGACCTGTGATGGCGCTGGGCACGCCTTCGGGAACTCGTATCCTTACCTGTGTCGCCCAAACTCTCATGAATTATCTTGAGCATAAGGAGCCTCTTCTTAATTCGGTGGCCGCCGTTCGCTACCATCAGCAGTGGTATCCCGATGAGCTGGGAGTGGGGGAGTTTGGTCTTAAGAAAGAGGAAGAAGATAAGCTGAGAAAGATGGGTTACAAAATCAGACATAAGAATCTTGGCTGTCGTATTCAGGCGATTTCTGTCGAGGATGGGAAGCTGATTGGTGTTTCAGACCCCCGTGGTCAGGGGATGGCCGACGGAGAGTAGGGCGCTAAGTTTGTGTTAAAATAGAGCCTATGAAAAAGCCTCCCTTTAAGGACAAAGTTTGCTCAAAGCCCTTCAAGTATTTTGAAGTAGGTTCTCCACGTGAGGGAAGAGTTCCTTGTTTTAGTTGTTGCCCAACGATTCTTTCAAAAGAGACAGGGGATTTGGCGACTCAAGACTTTCAAGAGGTATGGAATTCTGACAGCTACAAAGAGATTCGTCGCTCTATGGTCGATGGCTCCTTTGAGTTTTGCCGCTATGACCTTTGTCCTGAAATACAGAGTGATAATCTCCTTGATATTGGTGCGCTTGAAGTCAGTCATGGAGATGGGGATATTTTAAAGGCCCTTGAAAAAGGTGAACTCCATGTCGATTCCATGCCTGATGAAATCAACTTAAGCTACGACCCTGTTTGTAACTTGGCCTGCCCAAGCTGCCGGACAGACTTTATCACTTCAAACTCCTCTTCAGATGATGCCCTGATGGAGAGAATCACCGAACAGATTTTGGCTCAAGATCTAAGTCATACTAAGCTCATTGTCTGTTCAAGTGGTGACCCCTTTGTTTCGCAACATTTTAGAAAGCTTCTTTTTGAGCTTGATGGGTCAAAGAATCCAGGGATGCGCATACAGCTGATGACCAATGGTCTTATGTTTACAAAGCAGGCGTGGGAGAAGATGCATAAGATTCATCAAAATATTGTGATGAGTTGCATCTCTATTGATGCGGCCAGCGAGGAAACTTATGCTATCACTCGAAAGGGTGGCAATTGGCACACTCTTCACCGCAACCTCGACTTTATTTCTACCCTTAGACAAAGAGGGGAGTTGCCCTTTTTGCGTTTAGACTTTGTGGTTCAAGACCACAACTTTCGGGAGATCCCTGCCTTTGTTGAAATGGGAAAGAAATATAAAGTGGATCAAGTCTTTTTTCAGAAGGTGGCGAACTGGGGGACTTTTTCTGAAGAAGAGTACAAGGCGCGCTGTATTTACGATGAGGACCACCCTGACTTCCAAGAGTTTCATAAGATTATTACAGATCCTCTTTTAAAGGATGATATTGTTAATCCTGGTAACTTCGGTCACTGGATTGGTCCCGTTAAAAAGTCTCATCGCTTTAATCTAAAGAATGCAATCTATCATAGTCTACGCAAGCGATTTAGAGGTTTAAAAAGGTATATGATTTCTTAAAAAGGGGAGCACTTGGTACTCCCCTTATGGATAAGAATGACTTTTATAGACCGAATAGCTCTGGAAGAATCTTATTTTCTAAGTTTTCTTTCTTCGTTCCGATTCTCTTTGCCACTCTCTGGAGAACCTCATTTTTGTCTTTCTGAGAGTTTGCGGCTTTTATGAGGTCCTCAAAGCTAACGCCTCCTAATTCCATAAGGCTACCCTTTAGCGCCTCTTGGTCCACTTTTGTCAGTTCATTCTTCTTATTCAATAAAGATTGAACCTCATCTCCTAGCTTAACTAGGGAGACAGCTGTTTTGAAATCAACTTCATAGCTGTAGCTAACTTTACTGGCCTTATTGATAAGTTGAATTTCTTCCATCTCAGCACTTAATAAGTTTACATCTGTAGTGGCCGATTCCTCTTCGTAAGCGTATCCAGAGTCCCTACCTGTATAGATGTCAAACCCATAGGCATCACTCAGGTCTTCATCATAGTCGACACGCTCACCTAATTCGAGTCCTGAAAGGTCGTTACGTTCAAGGTAGCGATAGGTCTCTGCTGTTCCATAAAAGCTGGGAGCATAGGCTTCATAGGTGAGTTGGCGTAATTCCTCCAGACTAACAGCTCTGTAGTGGCAATCAATCGCATCATAGATAACAAAGTATCCTTCTTGAAGTGAATCCTCTTTCTTAAGAAGACTTGGGTCACCTGGTTTGTCGTCAACTTCGTTAAGTGCTGAGACAAATTGCTGAGCGGTAATCGTAGGTGATGTGTGCGTGCCAAGTTCTTTGCCATTCTTACATGAAACAAAGAGCAAGATTGTTAAACCCATTATGGGCCATTTCTCTTTCATAAATACCTCCTAATTTGGTGAGGTCATCTAATCACGAATGATGAGACGCTGCAGCAATAAAACGCCTCTTATGTAAAATGTTCACATTTTTTTTATTTAAAAATAATTAAATAGTTATAAATACTTAAAATTATATAAGAAATTTGATAGGTATGTTAACATTTAATTACTTATAATATTGAAAATAGCGATATTTTAAGCTACAATAAGAAAGACCAGGAGGTTGTTATGAAAAACATTTTGAGAAATTCACTTTATAGTTTTTCCTTGATGTCAGTACTTATGTTGTCTGTAAGCTGTGTTGAGGAGGCTGCTCAGTTAGAATCGACTCCAAAGGCGAGGGTCCAGTTGCAGGTTGCCAGTTACGCAACGGCCTATGATAAGCTTATTGGTTTTATTATTCCTCAGTCTTACGCTGCAGTTTCTACATTAAGGCTTTGTTTCAAGAGGGTTCGTTTCAAAGTTACAGATTTAGATGATACAGGTGGCGACGATGAGAATATTGATTTCTTTATTGGTGAGGTTGATTTAGGTACCAGTGGTTATGACCTTGGCAGCGTGGAAGTTCCGGCCAAGAATTATCAAAGAATTGAATTTGACCTTGAGCCTTCGTGCAACAGTGGGAAAAGTCTCGAGCTTGTTAATGACCAAGGGACTTACACATCAGAGGATAGAATTACAATTAAGTTTTCTGGGAACTTTCAAGCAAATGATGGAAGTGTTCTGACCTTAGCTCCCCAGCGAATCATAAATGCTTTAAATAATTATGCTGGGTCTGGGCGTTTGAAGGATGCTGTCGAAAATATTAGCGGTACTTTGTAGAAAATAATGCTAAGTTGAAGGTTCGTTTTTTTTGCCGAACCTCATTTTTCATCTCCATGAATTTTTATTTGTACTGAATGATGAAAGAAAAACAAAAACCTAATATTTATGAGTACCATGACTATAGGAATTATCTAGAGGATGTTATCCAATTCCTTTCATTTAAGAAGGTTTCCTTAAGAAAGCTTGCCAAAGAAATGAACACGACAGCTGCAAATCTTTCGATGATTCGAAGGGGAGATAGGGGGTTGAGTGAGAACCTTTGCGAAAGCCTTGGTAATTTTTTAGGGCTCATCACTGCCCAGGTCAGTTACCTAAAGTCTATGGTGACATTGATGGATGATAAGGACCTTGAAAGAAAGCACCAAGCTTATAAGAAAATGAAGCGCCATTATAAGTATCAAAAACATCATGGTGAAAGTTTGGACTCATATAAATATCTTAGCGATTGGGTCAATGTCGTGATTAGGGAAATGTCACAGCTCGAGGACTTTGAGTTTAGCTTTAATTATCTGCGCTCAAAGCTGCCCAAAAAGGTTTCGGGTCCTAGAATAAAAAAATCTATGGCCTTTTTAGAAGAGAGTGGTTACCTCAAGGCTCCTGATGAAGAACTTCCTCTCCTGGAATGTGCTGGAGGCGTGTATAAACTGTCTCTTAGTAAGTTTCACGGAGATATGATGCAGTTAAATGCAGAGTCAATATACGATAACACCTCTTTAGAGAGAATGATTATGGGTCACACAATCGCCTTAGATGATGAAGGATTTAAGGAAGGTGTCGAGATCATAGAAGAAGCCATTAAGAAGCTTCAAGGACTTTCAAAAAAGAAAAAAAGTGGCAAACAAAAGGTTTATCACTTTACACTAGCAGGAATACCTTTAACAAAATAGGTGATTTATGAAGATACGCTTTCTCATTAAATGGATTCTCCTTTTAAGTCTACTCTTCGGATGTGGAGGGGGAACAACGACTGGAAACCCTTATCGTGTGACAATAAATTTTAAGGCCTACAACTCAGTCACCTCATGGAGTCCTTGGGACCTTTTTATTGATAAGGCCAATGCTGGTATAAATAATCTGACCTTTTGTTTCAAGAGGGTTCGTTTTAAACTGGTTGATGGTGCTACTGTTAACCCTGATTCCTCTGAAGACAATATTGATTTCGATATCGGTGAAATTACAATCCTCTCTGGAGGGACAACTCTAGGAGACATCAATGTACCAGAGGGAACTTATAAAAGAGTAGAGTTTGATTTGGAAAAGGATTGTTCTTCCAATAAATCGGTCACTCTGAGTAACGATAATGGCAACTTCTCAACAGATAATAGAGTAACGATTAAGTTTAGTGGAACTCTTGTGATTAATGAGACGACGACTATTAATCTTGATATTCAGCCCATAATAAATGCAATGGACAGCTTTAATGGGTCAAGTGATTTGGATGATGTCTTAGAAGATATAAATGGGACTTTATAAAAAAAAGCCCGCTTTAAAGCGGGCTTTTTTTATTAGTTTAATGTGCGAGTGACATACAGGCGAAAAATTTTATCGTGGCTGCGGCGGATCGTGCAGTTACCGTCGTTCTTCTCATCAATGAGAAACTCGTAGTAATCAGGTAGAGTGTCCGCAATTTCGAGGATACTTTTTCCTTCATGATCTCCAAAATCAATAAAGACCTGATCTTCTTCAATAATTCCTGTAATGGGACTTACTTGTTGTTGGGCCATGACTTCCCTCCTTAGAATATCTGATGGCAATGAATTCGGATGAGGTTGTCACTCCCTGACGGTAACCTCATGAAAATTGTTGCAACTCCGTAACACTTTGAAAAGAAAAAAATAACGGGGAGCATAAGTCAGACATCGGACCATAAATGCTGGTCCGACAAGTGGTGGTTATCGTTAACGAATTTTGCTTATTTCTTATCGAAGAAGAAGCTCTTAAAAAAACTGACAATCAAACGAAACTCTTGAGGGTACTGGTCTGCAATAAGGATTTTTATGAGATCGAGTGATTCAAAGATCTTTGTTGGTGGGCGAAAGGGCCTACCGGTAATCATGGCCGAGATGACGTCCATGACTGTAACAAGCATAGTTTCAAAGCCTGCGATCAATTCACCAGACTGCTCTTTTGACTTGAGGTCTAAATGAAGATCATTGGTGAGAAGAGAAAAGGAATGGTGGTGCAAAATAATATTGAGGTGATTAGGGGACAAGGGCAGGCGGCCTTTAAGAATTTGAACGGAGTGCTCAGCATGCTTACTCAGAAGCTCTTTTTCTCTTTCTGTTAGGTTGTCTTGATCATACTTTTCAGCGGGGATCGCACTCATGCCGATGTCTTTAAAATAGGAGGTAATAAAAAGGTTTTCTATGTCTTGATCACTGTAGAGTTGGGAGTACTTCATTAAGCCTAGTAAGAATATAGAGGCGATTAAGGGCTGAGCAAAAACAAAGTGATGCTTTTGTTTAATGAAGTCTTTTTGGAGTGCTTCTAGCATGTCTATGCGGTTAATGAGAAAGTAGGCGAGGTTTTTTGCGCATTGATGTTGAAGCTTAAGGTGGGCATCATTTGTAGGATCGACGTAGAGGTAGCCCATGTTAATGGTGAGAAGGTTCATCACCATACGACCTTTTTCTTGAGGATTGCCTACGGAAAGAGATCGGGTGACATTGAGTAAGTTCTTTTGAACAGTCTCGATAATGAGGCCTCGATTCTTCCTCTCAACAAAGAGGTGAATTTGCCCTTTGGCGATCAGGTCACGTAAGAGAGGCTTGTTGGTAAAGACACCCTTTCTTAAAGTTCGATGAAAAAGTCCTTCTTTGATACCGTAAATGTCACAAGGGGCGTTGGAAATAAAGAGCAGTTCCCTAATACTTATAGGCACCAACTTAAGGGTAAGGTGGTTTTGAATAAGTGAGTTGTATTGTTGGCTCATTTCCATGAGATGATTTTATCACAACTCATTGAAATTAGGTTTAGGTGGTCATGTGCTGCCTCCTCTTAGCTGGCCGCTTAATCTTTTTACAGCAGTCTTATCTTTTGGGTTTGAGGTCGAGGAGAGGGTCTTTAACCTCTTAAAATAAGGAACTCATTAGGGGATCGTTTTGGTAAGGATTTTGCAAATTTAAGACCATGGACTTTACCCACAAAGGAAGCCGTCTTCTTACGATGGTTATGATGGCCCTTTTCCTATTTTCTGTTTCCGTTGGTTATATAAATGCTAACCAAGAGGAATCTCAGGCGCGC
>JAUIBX010000331.1 GCA_030427595.1 Bacteriovoracia bacterium
TCGGGCGGAGCGAGGGCTCGGCCACGCTCCGGGTGGACGGTCGCGAGGAGGCCATGACCTTTAGCTACACGATTGGCCATACGGTCAGCTTAGCGAGTTACCTGGCTGAGAAACTTTTAACCAAAGATACCTATATAAATCGCGTGGTGGCCTTGTCCTTTCACTTGGCCAAGAGCTGTGGCATGAAGGACCCTATAGCACTAGGTGACCTTATTGTCGCGGCCTTTATGGCCCATCTCGGTCACACCCAAATGGATCTTCTCTACTCGCAAAAGGCCCATATGGAGATGAATGACAAGGAGAGGCGCGAGTATAAGAAGCACCCTGGTCTTTCCCAACACCTCATTAGAAAGTCGGGCATCATCATTAGTGAAAGGGCGAATAAAGTTCTTTATCAACACCATGAGCGCTTTGATGGTGGCGGTTACCCCGAATATAAACAAGGTCAATTTATTGAACCTCTCGCCCTAGTGCTAGGAGCTTGCTCCCACATCATGGAATACACCACGGGCAAAATTACCGGTTCACCTGTCGCCATGAAAGTCGTCATCAATAACATGAGAAATAAAACATTGAGTCCGGGTCTTGAGATCGAATTTGGTGATACAATTTTTGAAAGTTTGATATACTTACTGGATGAAAGTAACAAAAACGAGAAAGTAAAAGCAGCATGAGGATCGTATGGCGCTAAAAGCGAGTATGAAAATTATTATTGTCGACCCCGCAGCAGGTAACCGTCAGTACCTAAAGAAAATGCTCTCTGATATTGGCTTTAAAAATGTTATTGAAGCCGGTGACGGTGAAGCCGCTTGGGCCAAAATAGATGCCTCTCGTGAAGACTCCCCTGTGGCCTTGGTCATTTGTGAATGGGATGTCCCTAAGATTGCAGGCCTTGACCTCCTCAAGAAAATGCGTGCAGACGAAACCTTTAAAAGCTCTAAATTTCTTATGGTAGTTGGAGAAGCCGCTCAGCAGAATATTGTGATCGCCGTGAAGTCGGGCGTGAATAATGTGATGATAAGACCTTTTAGTGCCAACACTCTGACAGAAAAGATAGCCAAAACCTTTGGCAAGTAAACTACTGACAATAAGATTGGTGAAGTAGCCAGCGATGGGCCGTCCCCCTTGTAATGAGGTAGCGCCCACCTTCTAATAGCATCATCCTTTCGGCCAAGACCTGATCCCGTGACAGGTCATAGAGAACATCACACCGATCCACGGCGTGCCTCAGGTCTTCTTCCTTAAGAATGCCAGCACGTAACCTTAAAAGAGGATTATCCGTGAGCACCTGAAAGGTTTCTTCTTTTACGGCAAGAAAGTTTTCATAATTTTGGGGATGAGGACGATAGTGGACGCTCATTTTCTTATAGAGTTCTACAGCAAGAGGCTCTTCACTAAAGTTTAAAAGTCCCATCATGCCGACACATTGACCAAGAGAACTGCTCGTTTTATTCATGATGTCCTGATCTTCTGAGGGAATAAGCGGAAGATGAGATAAGAACTCCCCCTTCAACAGAGGAAAAATATCCTCGCCTACAAGAAGTAAAATAAAATCGTCGGCCTGTTGCTTATCAATACCAACAGTCTCAATAAGCTCACCTCTGACAAAATTAGCGACCTCGATTCTTAACTTATATCTGTCTGCTTTTTGGTGAGAGAACTCTCCTAAAACCCCTATGAAAGGTTCTTGGCGTTGCTCGATGCGAACCTTTTCAACGAGATCCTTTTCAAATTGGAGGCGTTCACTATTTTGGGAAATCTTGGCCTCGACCTGAAGCCTTAGAAGACGCTTACGCCGCTCACTCACTTCTTTACTGAGCTGGCGCCATAAGGTTTTAAGCTCATTATCCTCCGTTCGAGTGCTATGGGAGGAAAAGAGCACCATAAATTGAGCGTTCTCGGTCTGGTAGTGGTCAACAAAGCCGTCACCATCCTCTCGCCGATCAAGATTGACAGAACATTGCCCCGACCACGTAGGCTGGCCTAGGAGTAGGAATGCGAAGAAAGTGAGCACAATTGTTTTCACCAAATACCCTGTTTAAACAAATCTTAGGGGTAAACATACCGGTGAAGACAGTTTATTGGGGAAATGGTGAAAAGTTTTCGTGCGCTGTCGTTAAAAACGACGTTTGCTACATGATGGACAGGGTATCGCGACGGTTATGCTTAAGAAGACTTCTTCTTAGGTGTCCTAGGGGTCTCTCGGCCCTTTCACAGGCACCGTAGTTGTCGCGGCGCTTTGGCTTGCTGGACTTTTTAGTCTTGGGGTTAGAGGTTGAGCTAGTAATCTTTTGTTTCTTCGATTTTTGTACATTTGTCATGATTCTAGACTACCCGCTTAACGAACGAGCGTCCCTTTTTTAAATCAGCTCTTCGGTAAAACCGATCACAAGGGTAGCTAAATCTCTGAAAATGGGAGGTTGTTGACCCCATGCCAAGCGCGAAGAGCAATCTCAGGACGCTCTTCCTTGTCGTAGAAGTTAAGCTGGGCATAAGTTAACTGCGGATTCGGTCTATTTTTCCC
>JAUIBX010000332.1 GCA_030427595.1 Bacteriovoracia bacterium
CATCGGTACCGCTTTTACCACCGCGTTCAGCCCCGTGGGCAGCCGCCTGATCCTGCTCGCCATTTTCCTGTTCTTCTTTACAAGCAATACACATGGTTGCAGTAGGACGGGCCAAGAGTCGGCCTGTCGAGATATCACCATCGCACTCTTCACATTGACCAAACGTACCGTTTTCAATTTTTTCAAGTGCACTTTCGACTTTTTTCAGAAAGAAACCCTGACGTCCCTTAAGCTTTAAGGCCAATTGGCGATCACGATCACCGAGTGCCTGGTCCACAAGATCACCAGCAGCAGAGTCTGCATTAAGTGCTTCACTCAAAAGAAGATCTTCTGTCGTTGCATCTTCAAGAATGTTGGTGAATAGATTTTTAAAGTGCTCAAGAGTTGCCTGTTTCATAACCTGTCTCCTAATATTTTATTCGGTTAAAAATCACGTTTATCCTTCGTGACCAGGCCTCTTGCCTGGTGGACCCTCCTGGTCCGCAGTTGCTAAGTATAAGAGCAAGGGACGTGCCAAAATTTAAATTATGTCTTTTCAGTAAGTTAAGGTCGTATTCAATAAATTTGATGCGATGACATATTGTCACAATGGCCAAAATGGCGCTGTCCTTTTGACCCCTTGTGTAAGACGCTGTCAGAGATTACCCTTAAAAAGTTAAAATTTTTAAGATTATAGACTCCCTCACATGAAGATCAACTACCTCATTCACGAATTTGCCCCCCATTTTCAAGAGGTTCTCACACCTCTCAAAGAATTTGTGGATCAGTCTTATGATGGCAATGTCTTTCTTAATGAAATGTCAGAACCACAGATTCTTAAGAAGATAGAGCTCCATACCCGTGATATTGGCCTGTTGCTGCAGGAGAGGTTTCACATCAAGGCGAAATGTATCCACTGGGGTTTCAGAAATGAAAAAGGCAGAAAGATTGCTCCTGAGGGTCATATCCATGTTCGCAGTGAGGCGATCTTTTCCGCTGTGACTTGCCTTTATGGTGAAGGGACTTGGCTAGATGATCAAAAAGAAAGAATCGTAACAAAGGCGGGCGAAACTGTCGTCCTCGTTGAGCAAAGAGGTTATGAACAGTACCCCGAGCTCTTTAAGTCCCCCATCAACCATGGTGGTCCTAGTGGAGATGACAAGAGACTTATTTTTCTTTCAAGTTACGAAGCCTACTAGGTCGGCCCACCTTAATAGTGAGGGTCCTTCTTCATCAGAAAGTTTTGAACATAGTCGGTGACAGATTCTTCAAGGGTGCCAAACTTAAAGTCTGGAAAAACTTTAGAAAACTTATCCATCTCCGCTTGAGTGTAGTACTGATACTGATCACGGATAGACTCTGGCATAGGAATAAATTCAATCTTTTCTTCTTTTCCCATGGCCTTAAAGGTCGCCTTAACCAGATCCAAAAAGGAGCGGCATTGGCCAGTTCCCATATTGTAAATTCCTGAAGAGCCAGGAACTTTCTTGGTCATAAGCTCAACCATGCCTCTCACCACATCTCTGACATAGACGAAGTCACGCAACTGTTCCCCATCTTTATAGTCATCTCTATGGGACATAAAGAGTTTCACCTGACCACTTTCAAGAATTTGCCCATAGGCCTTGTGAACGAGACTTCTCATGTCCCCTTTATGATATTCATTGGGGCCAAAGACATTAAAGAACTTGAGACCAAACCAATAAGAAGGTTTTTCCTCACGGCTTAATACCCACTCATCAACAACCTGCTTGGAGTAGCCATAAGCATTGAGTGGTTTTAATCCGGCTATTTTGTCATGACTGTCACTATAACCTTGCTCACCATCACCATAGGTTGCGGCCGAGGAGGCATAGAGGATGGGAACGTCTTTCTTAGTTGCTATATTAAAGAGCATCTTTGTGTAGTTGATATTATTATCCCAAAGAAAGTCGACATTCCTCTCTGTCGTCGAGGAGCAGGCACCAATATGATAGATCTCAGTGATGAGGTCCCAAAACTCCTCTTCCATTTCAAAGAGTTCATCTGCGTGAATATAATCAACAAAACTAAGGTTTCTAAGATTGCGCCACTTCTCATCACTTTCAAGACGATCAACAATCCAAATATCTTTGCGACCAAGATTATTGAGTTCTTTGACAAGAACACTACCAATAAATCCTGCTCCTCCAGTAACTAAAATCATGCTTGCTCCTGACGTCTGCGTAAGGTGGTACCAAAGAGGAAGAGCAGCACTAGAATTTTAGTACCATCGGTTTTACGAAAGAGAGAGTGGTACTTTTGATGGCGCTCATCGAGGACCTGATACTCAGGAGTCCCCTCCTCTAGGTTATATTTTTCTTTATTGCTTTCAATAATAACGGGACTCATATGAAAGGTATAAACCAAAGTCAAAATAAAGAGTCCGGCGACTGTCGCCCAAAAGGTTTTCTTCCAAATAATCGAGGAACGAAAGAACCACGCTGTCCCACCAAGGCCAAGGGCCAAAACAACCTCCAGCTTATTAAAGGTATGAAAGAGAATCATGCCTAGGGTGCCCG
>JAUIBX010000333.1 GCA_030427595.1 Bacteriovoracia bacterium
CATTGGAAAAGTCCATCTTTTCGGCCGAGAAAGTGAAGGCCACCCCTTGTATCTACCTTGATCAAATCTTCAGTTTTAAAGAAGTGGTGATGATCAAGCTCTTTTATTCTTAACTGTGACTTACCCCCCTCTAGGTTGACGATAAAGGCGGCCAATCTCTGTGTCTTATAGCTAAGTGTACCATGTTCACTTTTTTGATACTCACAATCTGGAAAGAGGGTGCATGGTCTTAAGGGGTCCTCTTGGTAAAGTATAGCGCCACAAGATTCTGTTTGACCGTAGCTTGAAAAAAGTTTGCCCTTATTTTTAATAAAGGTACTCCATTTATCTTCTTCAACTTTATCTCCACCAGCGTAAAAGGTGGTTTCTATTGAAGGGTTCCTAGTGGGAACCGCTTCTATTTGGGAAGGAACGCCAACGACGATCAGTCTTTAACTCTCTTGATGGGAGTGTTCTTCATAAAAGCCTTCTAGTTTTTGGTTAAGCTCATAAGAAGGGCACCAGTGTTGTCTTAATTTAAAAGCAAAACTTCTTAAGCCTGTTAAAAAACCACCCATGTGAAAGCAAGGGAGAGTGCTAAAGCAAAAGTCCTGCTCTTTAAGGTTAAGTATTTTTCCAGAAGTATAGGTCGCCTGAAGGAGAGAGGACGTGCGATGAAGGATCAACTTTGGGGTGCCTGTAGAACCTGAACTAAAGAAGCCAATAAAGCTTTCGCCATCGCTAAGGGTTCTATTATGAAGTTCTTCTTTAAGTTTTTTTAGTAGGGGAGAAGGTTCTTTGGTTTTGTTCTTTATCTCAATCTTTGCCTCAGCACTATCGAATGGCCAGTAGCTAGCATCAAGTGCCCTTTGCCACTTTTCTCTCTCTGACAATTGGGGAGAACAAAGAAGCGGAATTAAGTCCTTTCTTTCAAGAATTTCTTTAAGGCGGCGTGCGAGCTTATCCCAATGAGAGTCACTCATTGTGATTGGACATTCTAAAAAAATAAAATGAGGTCTATTTTCTTCATGACTCAAATTGACTTTCGAAGGACCTGAAAAGGATTCCCCTAATAGCTCGAGAAGGTTTTCCTTTTGAGGAAAATTATCTTTTGATTTTTTATCTGTGTTGCTCACAGGAGACCTTCTTTCATAACTATAATGTCTTTCTTTTAGGCTGATTAGTCTATCTTGATATGCCTTAAAGAAGGCGCATTTGGCCGAGTCTTTCAAGTTCATCTTGAGGACTACTGGCCAGCCTAAAACCTAAGCCTAACAGGCGAAGGGGCCTACGATCAATACGTTGATAGAGCTCATCAAACATATCTTTGGTGGTGTCTAGGAGAAATGAGCGGTGCTTCTTAAGTTGATCAGGGTTTTCAATGCTAAGGTCTAAAAAACGCAGCATTCTCTCTAGGGTGTGGCCTTTAAATTGATCTGTTTTGACTTTGACAAAAATTTTGACGGCGGTCTTATTGGGTCTTTTCTCACAGTGGCGGGTGTATCTTTCTTCAAGTTCTTCCCACAGAAAATGAATTCTCTCTTCAATCTCTGAAAAGCTTAGAAGATCTTGGTTATAAGTTTCTTCATGGCCGATACTTTTTCTGTCACAACGGACTTCTACTTTGCGATTATCAATACCGAAGCTCTTAAGATAAAGGGAATGGGCCTGTTTGCCAAAGTGGGACTCAAGCCAAGTAAGTGGATAATGTTGAAGGTCTCCTAAAGTTTCAAGACCTAGATGTTGGCACTTTGAAAAGGTGACTTGACCTACTCCAGGAACTTTATCCAATCTTAAGTTTCTCGCAAAGTCTTTGGCACTGTCTGGGTTAATAACAAAGAGCCCATTTGGTTTCTTCCAGTCACTAGCAATCTTTGCTAGAAACTTATTAGGGGCGACCCCCGCAGAAGCAGTCAGGCCCGTTTCTTCTTTAATGCGGTCTTTAATGTATTTGGCCATTAAGGTGGCAGAGCCCTGAAATAGGCTTGAGTCTGTAACATCAAGATAGGCCTCATCAAGAGAAAGCGGTTCTATCAAAGGGGTTACTTCTTTAAATACTTCTCTTATTTTCGAGGCAATTTCACTATAACGACGGGAGCGTGGCCTAATAAAAATAAGTTGTGGGCACTTTCTTATGGCCTCAGCTGAACTCATGGCCGAGCGTACGCCATATTCTCTGGCTTCGTAGTTGGCGGTGCAAAGAACACCTCTGCCAGTAGGAGAGCCACCCACTGCAATGGGTTTACCTTTTAGGTCAGGGTTATCAAGTTCTTCAACTGCAGCAAAGAAGCAATCCATATCCACATGGATAATTTTTTGAGGTCTCTTTTCATTAAAAAGACCTAGGGCCATGGAATCTTTTAAACTTCTTGCACCCATAATTGTGTTCTCTAAAGAAGGTTTTGTTTCTTAGTAGAGGCGAATAAGTCCTGCTAGCTCCCCAACGATTTTTAAGTCTTGGTCTGAAGAGACGATAATGGGGTTCATGGTGGAATTGGCAGGATGAAGTTCCACATGTTTGCTCTTCTTATAA
>JAUIBX010000334.1 GCA_030427595.1 Bacteriovoracia bacterium
TTAGTTAGCCCTATAAAACCTTAGGAATATTCATGAAAAAACTTTTGGCCCTCTTCCTCTTAACTTTAAGTTTAACGAGCTTTGCAGCCCGTGGATCTCTCAAAATTGTTGTCAACTTAAGCCCTGCTGGCTCCTTTGAAATCACCTCTAAAAAGGTGAAGGGAAGTGTGAAAAGACAAGGCTCTGGCTTTGTGACAAGTGGTCTCAGTGTAAAGGCGAAGACTCTCGTGACAGGTCTTGAGTTGCGTGATGATCACCTCCATAAGAAACTAGAGGTAAAGAAGTATAAGAAAATTGAAATCCTCAAAGGTAACGCCTCTGGTGGTAAAGGGCAGGCCATTATTCAAATCAAAGACATTAAAAAGAAAGTGAACTTCGCTTACAAAGAAAGTGGCGGCAAGCTTAATATTAAGTTTCCCTTGAGCCTTAAGGATTTTAACTTTTCTGGAATTAACTATGCGGGTGTAGGAGTTAAAGATAGGGTTGTGGTTTCTGCGGCCATCCCCATTAAGTAAGAGGTCCGTCAGTGATTTTGAAAGTCAAAAATCTTATTTTCTTAGCAGGCTTCAGCGCTCTTTTTAGCTGTGGTCAAACTTTCAATTCTAATACTGAAGACTTTAACCTTCTACCCTCAAGTTTTTGCTCCAATCAAAGTGACACGAATCTTTGTGAGGCCAATGAAATCTTGCAAACTAAGTGTACCAATTGCCACACTAGTAATATCCATTCGAGTTGGGCAGCATGGGACACTAATGAAGAGTGGATTGCTTCTGGTAGAGTTGTGGCCGGCGATGCTGATACCAGTAGACTCGTGACCAAACTAAAGAACTATGGTGGTAATATGCCAGAGAACGCCCCACCTCTTTCAGAGTCAGAGGCCCAGGCCATCCGTGATTGGATCAATGGATTATAAGGTACGTGGTACTTTTTCAGAAACCGCGTCATCCTGAAATGACGCGGTTTCTGAAAAAGTACCACGTACCTAAAAAGTATACATGAGACCGAGGGACCAGACAGATGAGCTAAAGCGCTGGACCTTACCAAACTTGGTTGAAATTCCCAGTTTTTCAAAACGCCAATCTGCTTGAAGAAGATAGCCATAGGTAAAGATCTGGGTGTCTTCTAAAGTTGCCGTGGGTGCAGGTTCATAATCACCCTTGCGGTAGACAAAGGGGATATGTACACCAAAGCTCGCTCCTTTAGAGCGAGGCTTCCACAAAAAGCTAGGTCCACCCATGATGGCCGTAGAAGGCACACCTTTTTGAAAATAATTATTGATGGGTGTGGTATTTCCTAGGTCCTCTGCCCCGATGGTCATGGAGGCCATGGCGTAGCAGCCATTGAGATTAAATTCCCAGTAGTCATTTTCGTAGCGCCAACCACCACCAAAGCAAGAGCCCTCTCCGGTGGATTCAATCTCTGCTCGTGAGCCATCGGAAAAGACAATGCCAATGCGATCTCGCCAAGACATGTAACTTGATTGAAGAAACCAATTGTTGCGATATTTCTTGGCCTTCACTTCCTTATCAAATTTTTCCAGACGCTCGGGAATGGTATCGTAGCTGTCATCTTCATAATCATCAGACTCCTCAAGGATCGCGACATACATGAGGGCCGTTTTACTATAGAGGTCTCTTAAGCGAGGAGAGAGCGACTTATAATCGTTTTGATAGAGCTGAGTCAGGGCCTCTGCGCGACGATGATAGTATTCATAAAGCTTGAGGGGCGCCTCTTGCGCCTCATCAATGGCATCAGCACGATAGGCCTTAGTCATTTTTGAGTTGGCCGTACGGTAGCGCTGAGTGATCAAAAACGCCCAGATTTTTTCTGCATTATTCCACTGACCGAGTTTTTCATAGGCATAACCCGCTAAGGCAAGGGCACCACTTGGGGTGGAGCTATCTCTTAAGCTGTAGCGCCTATTAAGTAGGGCCAAAACATTTTGATACTGGCCATTCTTATAAGCAAGCTTGGCCTCATTAAAGAGGCGCTTGTCTCCGGAGCCCACACGAATTTGCGCTAAGGCCGTAGAAGAGGAGAGCATGAGGCCAACAAAGAGGATGAATAGGGAGGGGGCTATTTTCTTTCTTAGAACCATAAGTGAATTTGTCCTGTTAAGTCCCATGTGTCATCACTTACGGATTGGTCACTAAAGACACGGGTGTTGTAGATATCAGCGCGTAGCTCAAGGCCTTGGATCAGAAAGTATTGAATACCAGGACCCCAGCGAAGGGTTTTATTTTCCCGCTCTAAATTGGCCTTGAGGTATTCAATAGTATTGAGGATAAAGACGCCCTTACTGGCCATCAGATGAGTCTGCACCATCCAATAGCGGCTCTCAACTTCTGTGCCTCTCTTGGTTTGCTCTTCCTTAGTTTGACCAATCTCTCCCATAACGGAGTTGCCCTTTCCAAAGCCGAGACGGGCATGCATGGCCACAGCGTAGGCCTTAAGAAATTCGGAACTTCCATATTGAACAGAAGCTCCCGGTCGAA
>JAUIBX010000094.1 GCA_030427595.1 Bacteriovoracia bacterium
GCATTTTGAATTTGCTCGTTGCTTTGAGAAGCTCTCTTTAGTCCACTTTTAAGAACCTTGGGTAGAGCTGCAACGGAACCAGAGCAAACGCGAATCGCACCTTGAATATCATTGCTTAAGATATAACGTTGAAGCTCGTTCATAAAAGATGAACCATCAACATCAAACTTAAAGCTAAGTTTCATAAATCTCTCTAAGCTGATGGCGATACCAATGGCCCAAATGATGACGATTACCCACATAAAGCCACCGCCAATTTGAATAAAGTCAGCTAATGAATTAACACTAGTTAGTACTGCTGAGCCTTCGACTGAACCTTCCATGATTCCCTATCTCCTTTTATGAGATTATTCTCTAAACACTTATAAGAATATTTTAATGGAACTTGGCGGTAAGTGGGGGAATTTATTACGTGTGGAAAAGTCTTCCCGCTTTTACCAGACAGATTTAATCGGTCGGACTATTGGTAATTTTCTGGAAAAAGGGCCCTTTCTACGCCCTCAATCATGATGTGAATGCACTTGATGTGAATTTCTTGGATTCTATCGGTGATATCACTAGGGACAATGAGGGAGTGATCGACCATACTTGCGAGTTTGCCACCTGATTTCCCGAGAAGGCCAATGACCTTCATATTTTTGGCATTGGCAGATTCCACGGCTTTAATAACATTCTCGGAGTTGCCAGAAGTTGAGATCGCCAAAAGAACATCGCCTTCTTTGCCCCAGCCCTCTACAAAACGCGAGAAGATATGTTCATAACCAAAGTCATTGGCCACGCAGCTCATATGAGAGGGGTCCATGATTGAGGTGGCGCCAAGTGGTTTTCGATCTTTGCGATAGCGACCTGTCAGTTCTTCTGCAAAATGCATGGAATCGCATAAGGAGCCACCATTTCCACAACTCATCACTCTTTTGTCTTCCTTAAAGGCCGTCGTAAGGCAATGAATCGCCTCAGCTAAGGTCTTAAGAAATTTTTCATCAGAAAGAGTGTTTTCTAAAGTGGATTGGGCTTCTTTGAGAGAGTTCTTAATGAATTCCATGGGCATAAAAAAGGGGGCTTAAAGCCCCCGTTCCTGTATTAAGACAGTTCTTCGAATTGTTTTTTAATTTCTTCTTTTGTTTGAAGTCCGACAAGAGTCTTTGCGGCCTCTCCACCTTTAAAGAAAATCATTGTGGGGATACCACGGATACCAAACTGCTGAGCAAGTTCACCGTTCTCATCTACATTACACTTAACGATTTTGGCTTTCTCGCCCATTTCGCTAGCAACTTCATCTAGAATAGGAGCGAGTGAACGACAAGGTCCACACCATTCCGCCCAAAAGTCTACGAGAATTGGACCGTCTGCTTTCATTACCATTTCTTCAAAAGTGCTTTTATCAACTTTACCTACATTACTCATGATCTATTCCTTTCTTTTTCAGAACTTCGTAGACGATCAGATTAAACTATTTTGCGCGAAATGAAAAAGTCATCTGGCCCATCAAAGACTTGGCGTATAGCAAAAAATTCCACGCTTCCAACGAAAATTCAATGGGATAGAATAGAGTTATGAAAAGACGTTATTTCTTGAAGCAGGCCATTAACAGGGCCAGACTCAGTAGGATGATTGCCAAGGCAATCGATCTCTTTATTGTCTTGGTTCTCAGCGTCTTTTTCTATCCCTTAGGTCTCATCCTTTCTGCTGTATACGTTGCCATTTCTGACAGTTTGCAAAATGGCCAATCGGTAGGGAAGAAGTTCATGGGCTTTCAAGTGATTTCACTTGAAGATGGAAGGCCATGCACAATGAAACAGTCGGTAATAAGAAATATTCCTCTACTTGTTCCTTTGGGCCTAGCCATTTTTCCCCTTATTGGTCCCATCCTCGCTATGGTGACGGGCTCATTTCTTCTCATTCTTGAAGTTTTCTTTCTTTTTAAGCTCGACTCAGGTCACCGTCTAGGTGATGTGATGGCCGACACTTCTGTGATGGGTCATGATGGTACGACATTAGTAACGAAAAAGAAGAAGGAAACGACCTGGTTTCCAGAAAATGGCGCCACACCCACCTAAAATTGCAGCCCTCTTATGCCTTTGTTAGAGTAGTCCAAAATTTTTTAAGGACTATTCATGAAGAGATTAATCGTAGTTGATGTTAGTAATTTTATCTTCCGTGCGTTTTTTGCGATTCGCCCACTGACATCTCCTGAGGGAACGCCAGTAAATGCTGTTTATGGTGTCCTGACGATGTTTTTAAAACTTCTAAGCCAATACCGTCCTACCCACATTCTTATGGCAAGAGATACGGCAGGTGGGTCTTTTCGAAATGAAATGTATGAAGAGTACAAGGCCAATCGAACTGAGCCGCCTGAAGATCTTGTTCCTCAATTTGCTCTCATAAAAGAGCTTATTCAGAAAATGGAGTTACCCCACGCTGAGGACGATAACTACGAAGCCGATGACATCATTGGCTCGGCCGTCACTCAGTGGAAAGATGACTTTGATGAGATTTTGATTGCTTCTGGTGACAAGGACCTCATGCAATTTGTTGGCGGCAATATTAAGATGCTCGATACCATGAAAGATAAGGTTTACGATGCTGATGGCGTCTTCGAAAAGATGGGAGTAAAGCCAGAGCAGATCGTTGATTACCTTTCTATGGTGGGGGACTCCTCAGATAATATTCCAGGAATGAAGGGGATTGGGGCAAAGGGAGCGGCAAAGCTTCTCGCAGAACATGGAACTCTTGATAAATGCATTGAGGTAAAAGATACCTTCAAAGGAAAGAAGCTTACGACGGCCTTTGGTGAATACCTTGAGGATGGTCTTCTTAGTCGGAAACTTATTAAAATCGTAACAGATGTTGATCTCGGTAAGAAACCTGATGATATCGCCATTTCTTTTTATCCCTCAGATGAGCTGATCGCCTTCCTAGAAAGTCTTGGCTTTAAATCTGCCATCAACAAGCTCGTGGATTTGAGAAAAGCTGAATATGATGCTGAAGGGGGAGCACCGATTCCTGTTGGAGCCCTTACTTTTGATCATAAAGTCGTAAACAACAAGAAAGAGTTCTCTAACATTATTGAAATGCTCGAGTCTGTTGAGGCCTTGAGCTTTCATACAGAGTATGACTCCGGTGATATTTTTGAACGAAAAATGAAGTCCTGTACTCTTTCGATTGATGGGGAGACAACTTATCACATTCCTTTTGGAGAAGAGGGAAACCTTGGAGAAAAAGAGCTTAAAAAACTTTTAGAGACTGTATGGGAGAGTGAGGAATTAGAAGTCGCTTCTGAGCATTGGAAGCGAGATTTCTTCTATGCCTACGAAAATGGTCATGAGGTTAAGTGTCGCTATTTTGATGTTACCCAGGTTCACTATATTCTTGATCCAGGTATGAGGCATGATATTCAAACCTTGGCCAAGTCACATTTTGAGTATGATCTTCAGGCTCGCCCCAAAAAGGACCTTTTCCTCTCTGAGTTAAGTCTCGAAGAAACTTCAAAGTTTTGTGGCGAACGAGCCGGCCTTATTTTTAAACTCGTTAATGATTTTAAGAGTGAACTCAAAATGAAGAGTCTTGCTTCGATTTATAATGAGCTTGATGCTCCTATGATTCCCATTCTTTCTAAAATGGAAAGAGCAGGAATATCTTTGGATAAGAAACAGCTCGCCACTATGGAAAAGGAGCTTGAGGAGACCATCGGCAACATTGAAGCAGAAATCTTTGAAGAGACGGGAGAAGAAATCAATCTGAATTCACCCAAGCAAGTTGGTGAGTTGCTCTTTACCAAACTAGAACTTCCTGTTGTGAAGAAAACAAAGACTGGCTACTCAACAGATTCGAGCGTGCTGGAAACTTTAGATGGGAAAAACCTTTCGCCTGTTCCTGGCCTTATCCTTCAGCACCGAGAATTAGGGAAACTTCTTTCGACCTATGTCAGAACATTGCCGGATTTAGTTCATGCTCACGATAAAAGACTTCACACTCACTTTAATCAGCATGTGGCAGCTACTGGCCGCTTATCTTCAAATAACCCTAACCTTCAAAATATTCCTATTCGTACCGATTTAGGACGAAAAATTCGGAAGGCGTTTGTACCAAAGAAGGGTTGTGTCCTCTTAGGAGCTGACTATTCTCAAGTTGAGTTGAGATTACTGGCTCACTTTTCAGAAGATCCTACGATGACAAAGGCCTTTAAAAATGGTGAAGATATTCACCGTCAAACTGCCAGTGAAGTCATGGGAGTTGCCCTAGATGAAGTAACTGCTGAAGAGAGATCTAAAGCAAAAGCGGTCAACTTTGGTCTTATGTATGGCCAAAGCTCTTTTGGACTTGCCGGCCAACTAAAAATTTCGCGTAAAGAAGCAAAAGATTATATTACTCGTTACTTTGAAAAGTTCTCTCGTGTGAAGGCCTACCTCGATGGCCTAAAAGAGAAAGCTGAAAAAGAAGGCTATGCTATCACCATGTCAGGAAGAAAAAGGTTTTTGCCTGATATTCACTCTAAAAATAGAACAGTGAAGTCTATGGCGGAAAGGGTTGCCATCAATAGCCCTATTCAAGGTACAGCTGCAGACATCATAAAAATGGCCATGATCTCTATCGACAAACGTCTGAAAGAAGAGGGACTTGAAACAAGAATGCTTCTTCAGGTTCACGATGAATTGATTTTTGAGGTTCCGGAAAAAGAGGTTTCAAAGGTTGAAAAACTTGTCAAAGAGGGCATGGAAAATGTTGTAGAGCTTAATGTTCCTCTCACTGTAGATATGGGAACTGGAGAAAGCTGGTACGCCCTTAAGTAATAGGCCTACTTTTTAAAGTAGAGTTCCTCAAAACGGGCGGTAAACTTTTTAACGCCCTCTTTGTTGAGATGAACTTGGTCTGCGAATAAGCTTTGTTCATAGACAGGAAAGGGAGCGTTGATAAAGACAGCTCCAAACTGCGTAGCCTTTTCTTTATTAAAACGCTTGAAATCCTCCTTGAAGCCTTCTGAACAATTTTGATAATAAAGTTGAGGGATTGGGGAGTAGGCAAGTACAGTTTCTATATTCGCTTCTTTAAGTTTCAGCAATGTCTTGTCCAGAAAGTGAACCGTAAAGGGATGAGCAGGAAAGGGCACTTTCTTTAAGAGCTCTGGAGGGTAAAGGAACTCCGGCTCGTAAAGTTTGAAGTAATTTACATGGCCATTTCCTGAGGTGAGATCCTCTTTGATTTTTCTTGCATTTTCGGGGTTAAAACTTTCTTTTCTTATTATAAACCTTTTGAGTCTGTTGTAATCGATAAGAGAGAGATGAACCTTGGAAAGTATGTATTCTAAATATGACAGGGTGATCTTATTTTCTTTTTTCTTGTCATCAAAAATAAGACTGAATGGAAAATAAACGGCGAGGTTCGCAAATTGATTGAGGTCTTTATAGAGGAACTCATTCTTTGCCTGCCAATCAATACTTTCTTTAAGTTCTTCCCATGAATAAAAGTTAAAGTTTAGATTTTGTTGAACGAAGCCATCATCGAGGATGTAGTTGTAACCACTGTAGATAATAAAGACCCTCTTCGGTTTAATACCTTTGTTGAGGAGGCGAGAGATAAAGACATAGCTATCAAATGGGGTACCACCAGGCATGGCCAGGTTATAAATTTTTCCCTGACCTGTAATGAGGTTGGGATTTAGGGCGGCCTCCGTTGCGGAGTCTCCAAATACCAAGGTAGCGTCATTAAAGCTTTCTAGTGGAATCTCTTGATACTTGTAATGCCAACTAACATAATCGATCCCCTTAAAGTAAACAGGGAAGGTCGTTTTTACTGCTACCCAAAGAGCATAGAAGGCAAGGAGAAGAAATGTGGTCTGTAAGAAAAATTTCCTCAAAACCAATCCTTAAAAAAAGTAATATCTAAAAAGAGGGCCACTCTCTTTGGATAGAAAAAAGGTTAATAGAAATAAAACAACGATGGCACCATTAAGTAACAGAGGTTTCTTATAATAATCCTCAACACTTTCTTCTTTTAAGTAAGTTCTTAGTGATACGACCTCAAGAAAGGGAACAATGAGAACAATGATGAGGATGTCTATTCTTAAATTAAAAGGGATGGCACTCCAATAAACATCAAGCTGAAGCTGATCCCACCGAAAAGCATTTTTAATAAAGGTGAAGGTGTCATTAATATTATTAACAAAGTAAAAGGGCGTCGTTACGGCTATTAGGTGACAGTTGAAAATAGAGGATAGAATTTTAAAGCCAGATTTCTGGGCCCAAGGTTTCCTCTTTAAGAAAGGCAATAGGGCAACATTATAGATGAGAAGGTAGGTAGCATTTAAAAAGCCCCAGAAAATAAAGTTCCAGTCCGGTCCATGCCAAAATCCACTGACGATAAAGACGATATAGACTGCGACAATTTTATTAACATGACTTTCTCTTAGAGGTTTATAGATATAATCCTTGAGCCAGTCGTGGAGAGTGATATGCCATCGGCGCCAAAAGTCTGCAATATTAGTGATGTAAATGGGATAGTGAAAGTTTTTAGAAAGGTGGATACCCAAAAGTCCGGCAATCCCAAGGGCCATAATGGAATAGGCACTAAAGTCATAATAAAGGCGATAATACATTAGGTAAAAACTAATAAAATTTTTGGAAGCATGCTCAAATTGCGCTGGGTTTTGTAGGTTGTGTTGAATCAGGGCAAAGAGACGATCCGAAATAACGGTTTTTTTAACGAGTCCCAATAAAATAAAAAAGAAATATTTTTGAGTTTGGTTATAGGTTGGGGTGGAGGGATTTGAAAACTGAGGGATAAGCTTCTTTGCTCTTTCCAGAGGACCAGCAATGAGTTGGGGAAAAAAACAAACGAAGAGAGCAAAGGTAACAAAGTTTTTTTCGGGCTTTATATGTCCCTTGTATACATCAACGGTGTAACCAATGGTTTGAATTGTGTAAAAAGAAATACCAACAGGAAAGAAGATTTTAATGAGTGGGAGATTGTAGCCAAGATCAAAGACATCAAAGAGTTTGTTAAAGTTCGTGGCCGCAAATATGTAGTATTTAAAAAAGAAGAGCATGCCCAAATTTAGGAATAAAGAAATGAGAAGAAAATTTTTAGAATGCACTGGCTTTGACTCGATTCCTCGCCCACAAAAATAATCAACAATTGTTGAAAAAAGAATCAAAGGAAGAAACGCAAGGTTAATACTGGAATAGAAAATGTAACTGCCAATGAGGGCAAAAATAGGACGCACCTTACTCGGTAGGACGTAATAAAGACCAAGAAAAGGGACGAAGAAAAAGAGGAATGCCAAGGAGTCAAAAGACATGAGTTTATTCTAAGTGATTTCAAGGATTTGGTAAAAGGGGACACTCACCTTGGACTCTAGATTTATTGTTGAATAAAGAACTCTGATATAGCCACTCAGGTCAATATTTCCAGTTACTTAAATGACTTTTGGCCCATATGTTTCATGTTACAATGACTTAAAGTGAAGGCCATCTCAAAAAAACACATACTTCTTCCATATTTAATGATCCCAATAGGGCTTCTGGTTGTCGTTGTTGATCACTTTATCTTTCACGATTACCTCCAGGGAATTCTACCGGGTGACCCTCACTCTTTATTTGTGATCAATTTATTGTTTGGTTTGCCCCATGTGATCGCTGGAGATATGCAACTTCTTGACCGGGAGTATCTCAAATTTCATAAGGTCGCTTTGGCCATTTGTATTCTTATTAGTTTGGCCTTTCCTGTGACTCTTATCTCTACGATGGGTTTAACGGCCTTTATTGTCGTTGAGTATATTATTGGCGCTTTCCATGCCGGTGGTCAGCAGATGGGAATCGTAGGCATGTTCACCGAGTTTGACCGAAAATTTTTTCAAACCTGGAAGTGGTCAGGAAGAATAGCTTTGAGTCTTACAGCATTTAGAATGGTTCGCTTTGAAGTTTTTGGTCCCTACTTTGTAGGAAGGCTAGATTATATTCTTTACCTTAGCCTCTTTCTTCATCTTATAACTGGTCTTCATATGATGAAGAGCTGTCCAAAAAGAGTCGGACAGTTTTATATTTTTTGTAACATTAATGACCCACTCTTTTTATGGCTTTTACATGATCGACTATCCAAGTCTTTCAATATTAACTTTGAGACTCCCTCACGACATTACCGCCTTTCTTTTCTATATTAACCACACAACGCTAAGGAACGAAGAAGAGAGTCACAATTGGGTGGTACGCTATCTTAGAATTCCCAAAAGGGTTGGTGGCTATTTTTTACCTTTGCTCGTGGTTCCCTTGGCCTTTGTGATTCAAAGCTGGGAGGCAGTCTTTTTAGTAGATGCCTTCTTATCCTTCATGCATTTCACGTCAGAATCTTTTGTATGGAAACATACAAGTCCGGCCTATCGCTTTATTAAAGTGGCCTAAGGTTTAATTTCGGCCGTCACGTGATAGCCAAAGCGAGAAACAATATTTTCTGCGGTAATAATGCCGATCATTCTCTTGTCATTAATTCGACTGACGACGGGAAGTCTTGAGACATGGAAGCGGTCAAGTTTATGAAAGGCCACGAGTAAACTTTGATCAGGATAAATCGAAATCACCTTTTTCTCGGCAATTTCCATAATGCTGCTATCATTGAGTTCTTTTGCGATGGCCTGCTTAATATCAGACTTAGCAACCATACCAACCAGTAGTCCATTTTTTAAGATTGGAAAACCGGAGTAAGTTTCCTCGCTGATAAGCTCATCAGCTTCTTGAACTGTTAAATTAGCGCTTATTGTAAAGGGATCTACAACCATGGCGTCTTCAACAATAAGAGATTCAAGGATTTCATTATCTTCTTTTGTCGGTAGGTGAACACCATCTTGCTCAGAGATGGACTCGTAAATGGAGCCTTCATGAAGTTTAGAGCTAAGGTAGTAGCTCACCATATTTGCGATCATAAGGGGGAGAATAATGTGATAATCACGGGTCATTTCAAAGACCATGATAATACTGGTAAAAGGCGCCCGAATAACGGACACAAAGTAAGACCCCATGCCGACGAGAGCGAAGGCTCCAATATTTAAACCAATATCTGGAAAGACAATTTGAAAGAGGCTGCCACATAAACTGCCAATGGTCGCTCCCATAAGGAGTGTCGGTAGAAAGAGGCCACCACTCACACCCGAGCCGTAGCAAATTGTTGTTGCCACAAATTTGAGAACTAAAAGAGAGAGTAGGAACTTCCAGTCCTTTAAGAGATTAAGAAGTGCGACTTCAATAGTTTCGTGACCACTTCCTAAAACCTCTGGGCGAATATGGGAAACACCTGCAATGAAAAGAAAGGTCACCATGATGATCGTTAAACGGTGACCTTTGAAGATCCTCATGTTGAAACTTCGGGTCCATAAAACAGACTTGGTCCATAGGGGTCCAATAAGAGCAGTGGCGATTCCAACAATAACATAAAGAGGGAGTTCACTTGGATGCGCCAAGCGATACTGGAGGGCCTGAAAAGTTGGAGTATTTCCCATCATAAGATGCGCGGCCACTGAGGCCACAACGGAGGAAATAACAATATTTCCTAAAACCTTGGCATTTAGATCCCCAACGATTTCTTCAAGAGTAAAGACAACTGCTGCAATAGGCGTGTTGAAAGCGGCCGCGATACCACCTGCGGAACCAATGGCAACCAAAGCTTTTACTTTCCTTTTAGATAGGTGAAAGATTTGGCCAAAGTAACTTCCCACTCCCGCAGAGATAGCCGCTGTTGGACCTTCTCTCCCAAGAGAGAACCCTGAAGATAAGGAAAGGACACTGGTGATGAACTTCATGATGGTTTGACCGATAGTTATACGACCATGGTAAACTGCAAGGCCTACTCGGACACCGGGAATCCCTGAGCCCGAGGTTCCAGGAAAGTGGCGCGTGGTTAAATAGCCACTAATAAGGAGAGCAAGGCCACCCCAAACAAAGGCCTTCCAATCGAAGGCATCATGGGTGCCGAAGTAGTCGACGAGAAAGTGAGTGGCCTTGTGAAGGGCGACTGCAACTACCGCTGAGAGGAGCCCGACAATGAGAGTCAGGGCAAAGTAGGTCCTCTCCTCATTGACTGAATCTTTGAGAAGGAACTTGAGAACCTTATTATTCCAAAAATGTGTCCAACCCAAAGCGGAGAATCCTTCATTAGAGGAGTTGAGTGATTAACTTGAATTTACACTAGCTTAGACTCTTAATTAAGGTATTTCTTACTTCTGTGTAAAAGTTAGACGAAGAAACTTCAATTTTTTTTCAATGGGCCACCCTTGACACCGGTCAAATCGATATTAGATTGTGTCTCGAAACAAATTTTAGTGTTTTAAACGCGCTTTTGTCGCACTACGAAAATGGAGGAACCCATGCAAGTAAGACCACTACAAGACAGAGTACTTGTTGAAAGAGTTGAAGAAGAAACAAAGACAGCTGGTGGGATCATCATCCCTGACAACAACAAAGAAAAGCCTGCTCAAGGTAAGATCGTAGCCGTTGGTACTGGATATCGTAACAATGACGGTACTGTTCGTGCCCTTGACGTGAAAGAAGGCGAGACCATTCTTTTCGGTAAGTATGCTGGTACTGAAGTAAAAGTAGACGGCAAAGAAATGCTTATCATGAGAGAAGACGACATCCTTGGTGTGTTGCAATAGCTCGAAATTTTTTAATTTAAAACAAAACTAATTAGTTATTCATAAGGAGATAAAAATGGCTAAGGAATTAAAGTATTCAGAAGACGCCAGAGGACTAATTCTTCACGGAGTTAACTCTCTTGCTAACGCTGTAAAAGTTACTCTTGGACCAAAAGGTCGTAACGTTGTTATTCAAAAGTCTTTCGGTGCTCCACACATCACAAAAGATGGTGTTTCAGTTGCTAAAGAAATTGAACTAGAAAACAACTTCGAAAATATGGGCGCTCAAATGGTTAAAGAAGTTGCCCAAAAAACAAATGACGATGCTGGTGACGGTACAACGACTGCTACTGTTCTTGCTCAAGCTATCTACCGTGAAGGTGCTAAGCTTGTTTCAGCTGGTCACAACCCAATGGACCTTAAGCGCGGAATCGACACAGCTGTAGACGCTGTTGTTGCTAAGCTTAAAGAAATCTCTAAAGACGTTAAGTCTAATGACGAGATCGCTCAAGTTGGTACCATCTCTGCTAACAACGATGCTGAAATTGGTAAGCTTATTGCTGAAGCAATGGACAAAGTTGGTAACAGCGGTGTTATCACTATCGAAGAATCAAAAACTGCAGAAACAACTCTTGATGTTGTTGAAGGTATGCAATTTGACCGTGGTTACCTTTCTCCATACTTTGTAAACAACGCAGAGAAAATGGAAGTAGGTTTCGACGATGCTCTTCTTCTTATCACTGACAAGAAGATCTCTAACCTTAAAGAGCTAGTTCCTGTTCTTGAAAAAACAATGCAAACAAATAAGCCTCTTATGATCCTTGCTGAGGACGTAGAAGGTGAAGCACTTACAACTCTTGTTGTGAACAAGCTTCGTGGTTCACTCAATGTATGTGCTGTTAAAGCTCCTGGCTTTGGTGACAGAAGAAAAGAAATGTTGAAAGACATTGCTGCTCTTACTGGTGGTACTGTAATTTCTGAAGAGCTTGGAATGAGTCTTGAGTCTGCAGACCTTACTCACCTTGGTTCAGCTAAGAGAATCACTGTTGATAAAGAAAACACCACTATCGTTGATGGTGCTGGTGAGAAATCAGAAGTTGAAGCTCGTGTTGCTCAAATTAGAAAGCAAATCGAAGAAACTTCTTCTGACTACGACAAAGAAAAGCTTCAAGAAAGACTTGCTAAGCTTGCTGGTGGCGTAGCTGTTATCAACGTAGGTGCTCCTACTGAAACAGAAATGAAAGAAAAGAAAGACCGTGTAGAAGATGCTCTTAACGCTACTCGTGCCGCTGTTGAAGAAGGTATCGTAGTTGGTGGTGGTTCAGCACTTCTTCACGCTGCTTCTGCTATCGAAACAATCAAAACAGACAATGAAGAACAACAATTTGGTGTAAGAATTGTTCGTAGAGCTCTTGAAGAGCCTCTTCGTCAAATCGCTTTCAACGCTGGCCTTGAAGGTTCAGTTGTTGTGAACGAAGTTCGTAATGCCAAGTCTGCTTCTTTTGGTTACAACGCTCGTGAAGACAAGTACGAAGACCTCACTAAAGCTGGTATCATCGATCCAACTAAAGTGACTCGTTCTGCTCTTCAAAACGCAGCTTCAGTAGCTGGTCTTATGCTTACTACTGAAACAATGATTGCTGACCTTCCTAAAGAAGAAGGCGCTGCTCCAGCTATGCCAGGTGGCATGGGCGGAATGGGCGGTATGCCAGGTATGATGTAAGCGCTTGTGCGCGTCACGGGGCCGATTAGGCCCCATAGTGACGAGCCGCTTACGCCCACGTTTGCTGCACGGTTTTATAGAGCGCAGCGAACTCCAGCGGTTTTTCCGCAGGAAAAACAAAATAAACTTCGCAGAAAGAGCCCTCGCACAGCCGGGGGCTTTTTTATGACAGCGAACTCCAGCGGTTTTTCCGCAGGAAAAACAAAATAAACTTCGCAG
>JAUIBX010000335.1 GCA_030427595.1 Bacteriovoracia bacterium
CTTACCTAGTGATAGGAAGAATGAACTTAAGCGTCAACTAAAAAGGACTGTCTTCTGAAGTCCTAACTAATTCTTAACATTAGTAATACTAATAAAAAGCCCCCTAAAAGCATAGAATTATTAACTATAAAAGCCTTACCGATGCTCTTTTCGCATACAGTCAAAACTGATATAACGCAACATGTCCTCACTTCACCAAAAGACCACAAATCCGGGACTTGGCCCTAGACCTTTTCTTTTAAAGGTCCTCATCCTGTTGCTGCTCGCCCTCCCCACTGGTCACACTCGAGCTGGCAGCACGCCACTAGAGGCCATTACTGATGGTCTGGGTAAGCTCATTGGCGGTATCACCAACATCAATATCGAAAGCACCACCCTGGGCATTGATAAGGGAATCATCGCTGGCGCTGTTCTTGGTATCGGTCGCACCGTTGAAAGAAACCCCTTTCCCACAGGAGTTGATGATCAGTACCTCGTTAAAGATCGCATGCGCCTAGGTTATGAACTCGGGGCAGGACTTGTCCTGGCAGGTACCCTTTCCTATGTTCAGGAATGGACCCTCGTCTATCCAGTTGCCACGTCTCTAAAAGGAACATTATCGAGAAAGTTCTTAGTGGATCTCTTTCTCCCTTTAAGGGTGAAAGAATGGACCAGTGATAAGCTTCCCAGAGACTTTGCCCTGATTCGAGAAAGTTTTATTGAAGGTAAGGGTCGCTTAAAGGCGGGTGGGGTTGTCCCCTTTATGGTGGGTAATCAACTGAGCTATGGTAAAGTTCAACTTGAATCTCTCATCACCCGTCATCACAAAGACGGTACTATCAAAGCCGCTAGAGAACTTTCAAGCTACTATCGTTTGGCCTATGAATTGTGGGTCAATCTTATTCTCTTTGACCTGCCCGTTTTTGAGTCTTATCGCCATAAGGGCGAGGTCGTTCGCAACTATATCGACCTTCCTCGTGGCAAGATGCCAAGGGCTGCACGAGAAAAACTCTTCCAGGCACTTTTTACCGGAAAAAACCTCGCTCAACTCAAGGCCGTTCTCAAAGACGAGACCATTACTCGCAAGGTTCAAAGTCAATTTACGGAAAATTACTCATCACTCACCTTCTTTGGCCTATTTAATAAGGACAGTTTTAGTCGAGAGGATTATGTCACTGATATTCGCTACAGAGACAATGAAGACCCCGAAGTCGTGAGATGGTGGCAAAACCTTGACCGCCATTACCATGATTGGACCACAGGAATTGAGAGTGAATTATATCGTTCGGATCTTCAGTTTTCAGGTAAGCCCATCCTTAATAAAGAACATAAAGTTGTCGCTATTGAGAGACCACAGTTACGGATAAAACTCTCTGTTAAAGATGAAAATACCTCAAAAGAGGAATATGAAGATGACTTTGTAACCATGGCGGAAAGCCTTATGAATGAAAGGCCACAAGGCTTTCCCCTTATCAACTCATGGCAGGATTTAATTGGAAACAGGAAAGGGTCTGAAACCAAGAGACCTGAAACTCTCTTTACATTAGAAGTTCACCTCAATAGTGATCAACTCCATGCCATTCTCAAGTCTCGTGAAAATGACTGGTACAACGCCCTTGAGGATCTCACTGGAAAATCAAAGGACTTTTGGGATAGGGCAGCTCGTGGTGGTTTTCACAGTGACGACAGACGTCGCCTGCGCAGAAACCGGCCAACTCTTGGCGAGGTCCACCTTGCTAAGAAGATCATCACTATAAATCGCTACCTAAAAAGGGCCCGTCAAAATTACAAAGAGGACCCCCTTCTTTCATACCGTTACCTCAATTGGTCGATTCGTAGAATGTTCCATGTGGGCAGCAGTAAAAAGAATAGCTCATGGGACCTCAGGCTACTAAAGGCCATCGCTAGCATTACTCAAAGTAAACCTTGGGTAGGTGCCAACCTTAGAATCTTTGTGGAAAAAGAGGCCAACGAGGAGTCCCCTACATTAGACCATATTATTCAACTCAGTAGTGCTAACGGCACCACTGCTTGGGAAGAGCGCCCTGAGTATAACTTTCTTCTCAATGATCCCAGCGAGATTTATCACTTCTTTGAAGAAGTCAGCTTTCTTTAGGCCCCTATTAAAGAGTTTTTTTAAAATTTAAGAGAAAATCTGTAGAGTTTGCTTGACTTACGCAAAACTTGCGCAATAATAGTGATATGGGACTTACAAAGAAACAACACGAAGTTTATCAGTACATTAAAAATTATAGCAAAGAAAAAGGCTATGCGCCTACTCAAAGAGAAATAAAAGAGCACTTTAATCTCAAAAGCTATGGCTCCGTTCAGCGCTATTTAAAGTACCTCAAAGAGGCAGGCCTTCTCACGACGGATTGGAATGCTAAAAGAGGTTTAACCCTTCTTGATGATGATCAGCAAACCCATGGCTCCTCCCAAGGAGCTTCTTCTGGCCATAATGGTCCAGCAGAAATGGAAATTCCTCTCTTAGGTGATGTG
>JAUIBX010000336.1 GCA_030427595.1 Bacteriovoracia bacterium
GTGGCGCTACAATCTCTTACAAAAAAGGGAGTTTCGAGAGCAAAGAATCTCAAAATTGAAAAAGTGTTAACCCCAGGTAAACACCTGGCCTAACCAAAGGATATACTATGAAATTTTAGGCATTTGGCTTGTTATAGGGAGCAAAGAGAGCACTGCCGACGCGAACAAAATCAGTTCCCACCTGCAAGGCGAGCTCATAATCACTACTCATGCCCATAGAAAGTTTAAGGTCATCAAGATCAAAGTCCCTTATTAAGGAGTCCTTAATCCTTTTAAGATGCTCAAAGCACTTGAGGGCATCTTCCTCAAAGTTATTGGTGCGAAGCTTACTCATGGTCATAAGGCCGTAGAAGTCAAAAGGTCCGGTCTTTTCCTTGATGAGTAGGTTAACGGCCTTGGCCAGTTCATCCCACTCGATAAAACCACCCTTTTCCTTTTCATTGGAAGTGTTAACCTGAAGGAAAAGGTGAATTTTATCACCAGAAAAGTGCTCCCTTTTTTGAACAAGCTTTTGCAAACTCTCATAACTGGTCATGGAGTGGATGGCCCATAAATTGGGAACCTCGAGAAGCTTACTCATTTTCTTTGATTGAAGATTACCTATGAAATGCCAGCGAATATCATTGAGGCCTTTCTCGTGTAAGGCCTGGGCCTTTTCGTAAAGCTCCTCCACTCTATTTTCCCCAAAGTCACGATGACCTACTTCATAGGCGGAGATAACATCTTCAAGGGGTTGCTTCTTGGTGACAGCAACTAATGTAGGTGGATGATCGGGATGAAAGGGTCTTTTAATCAGCTCAAGGCGAATACGGATTAGCTCTCGTCGGTCCATCCTAGTGCCTAAGACTCCTGCGTGTCTTTCTTAGACTTTTCAGTGGTTGCTTTTTTCTTCTTAAAACTAAAAGAAGCATTCACTTCAACGTCGTAGTTCTCAGCAAGATAATCAATGATGTGTTCGGTATCGAGGTGGCTAAGGTACTTCTTAAACTCATCCCTTAAGGCCTGAGTAAAGTCTTCTTTGGCACCTTTTGCATTTTGGACAAGACCTGTGACGATATCCTTAGGAAGAGGAAGATCCCCTAGAATATTTCTTACGGACTCTTCCGTCATAAAGGCCGCGCCAACGCCAACACTGACAACTCTTTTAATGATGTCCTGAAGGCCAGTGTCTTTCTTTGATCCGTTATCTTCAGACATTTTCTACCTCAATGAGTTTTACAGCGGTCATGGTAACTTTTAAGCATGGCCGGTAGATTTTTTTCAGTTAGAGAATTCACAAGGCTCTTAGGTGCAAAACCTTTGATCTCAACTTCAAGTCCATAATTGACTTCGGTACGACCGTCACCAAGGTCTTTAAATTGCCATGAGCCTTCATTCTTTTTGAAGATATCTCCAGACTCTAAGGACCATGAAACCTCAGTAGGTCTCGTTTGCTTGAGGTGAAGGATGTATTTGAACTTCTTAATAAGGTTGAGACCAAATTCAACGCGAGCATCAGTGTCACTCTTTTCTAGGACATCAACGCTTGAGCAGCCATCAACAAAATCAGGATAGCTGGCGTAATCAGTGATCACATCAAAGATTTTTTCGATGGGGGCATCCCAAATTTCAGTCCGCTTTGCTTGGGGCATTCCTTTACTCCCTAATTTGCCGGTTACCGGTTTAGTAGCGTGGTTTCATATCGAAACGATGTTCAGCTTCAATTCTTCTAATTGTACCAGACTGGGAACGCATGACAATAGATTGAGTTGTGGCGCCCCATGGCTTAAAGCGAACACCATCAAGGAAAGTTCCTGTGGTTACACCCGTGGCCACAAACATGACATTACCACTAGCGAGCTCTTCAATGGTATAAACCTTTTCAAGATCGGTGATCCCCATTTTCTTTGCTCTTTCCTTTTCTTCGTCATGACGAAAGCGCAGAGAGCCTTGAAAGTCTCCACCCATACAACGAAGGGCCGCTGCGGCGATCACACCCTCTGGTGCTCCCCCGATGCCCATCAACATATCAACACCAGAGTTGTCTTCACAACAGGCCAAAGAGGCGGCGACGTCACCATCACCAATGAGTTTGATACGTGCGCCGGCCTCACGTACTTGGGCGATAAGATCACGGTGGCGGTCACGATCGAGAATACAAACTGTCAGGTCATTCACCTTACACTTCTTGGCCTCAGCGAGACGGCGAAGATTTTCTTTAGGTGTTTCATTAATATCAATAAGACCTTTTCCGAGTGGTCCAACTGCAATCTTTTCCATGTAAGTATCGGGGGCATTAAGAAAGTTTCCTTCCTCAGCAATGGCCATCACAGAAATGGAGTTTGAAGCACCAACTGCACAAACTGTTGTCCCCTCGAGGGGGTCAAGAGCAATATCAAGTTTAGGACCGTTTCCAGAGCCCACTTCCTCGCCAATATAGAGCATGGGAGCTTCGTCTCTTTCCCCTTCACCAATAACGACTGTCCCC
>JAUIBX010000095.1 GCA_030427595.1 Bacteriovoracia bacterium
TGATGAGAATGTCACCAACCCCAGTTTATCAGTAAGAAACGTCCAGCATCCCAAGGCCTGGGGCAAGTGGAATTTTAATGTGCGCTTAACACCATCTCTTCACTACGATGATAATACTTTTGCCACAGGGGCAACTTACGTTAATCAAGATGGCGTCACTGTAACGAAACCCAATATCAATGTCAGACGCGGTATCATTTTAGGAAACTTGAAATCAACCCTCCATACGCCTATCGGTGCTTTTGCCCTTTCTGGTGGATTCGGTGGCACCATGTATCGCCTTAATGATGGGCAAGGCATGGACACAATAAAGACTCGTGAGATTAGAAGAATTGATCTGGCCTGGTATGGCTTCTTTTCCAAGCACTGGTTTGTTCTTATGGGACCACGTTATTATAACTCTGGTTACGAAACCTATGAGTTTGCTTTTAGGATAGGTTACTTCTGGGGTAAGCCCGAGAAATAAGATTCTTTTTGGTCTCTACCTTTGGCTAACAGATGCCGTACCACTGGGTCTAATACTATTATCGCCGTGATGATAAAACTCAATAACTTCGACTTGGTGACGGTCACTATTTGTAATCGCAATATTGGAGTATTCCTCGCAGATCTCATAATGTATTTCTCCATCGTCAATGGGAAGTGCATGCCCAAAACGGTGAGACATTTCGTGTAAGGCTTCCTCTGAATCAGAAACAAGTTGATCAATTTCATTGACCTCTAAGAGTCGACAAGATTCTTCTTGAGTGAATTCGGGAATTTCATTTCTCGTAATCGATGTTATTCTTCCTTTGGGACTCACATGAAAGCGAACAGGGATAAAGACGCGATCTCCATCACGACGCTGTTCTCTTTCTTCATGACTTAAGCCAATTCTATTTCTCTGCCTATCATCCAGAAAACCGCCAATAACGCGACCTTCTTCACTTTTAAGGGTCCAGTAGTTTTTAAAGCAACCGACACATACAGTCCCTTCTCTCCAGCCAAAACTAAAATCACGATCCTGTGCTTTTACTGCCAGATTTGAAAAGGACCACACACAAATTGAAAATAGACTAAAAATTAGTTTGAATCTCATCGGGATCTCCTTAACTACAATGCTATTAATATTATAGGTTAAGAGGATCTAGGGCCGAAATACTTTTCAGAAAAAAGGCAAATTTTAAGATAATGCTTTGAAATCTTATTAATCTTTAAATGAGTGAAGCTCTAAAAAATGCCTCAAAAATTTGGCAGTCAATCGCAATTGGTGTGAATGACATGGGATTATGTCCGGTTTAGCGACAAGGCAAAATGTCCAAAGGGTGACATTTTCACTTTTTTTAGACCATAAAAAGGACTTATTTCATTGTTACGGTAACTTAAAAAAATTCTTGAGAAAATAAAATTCAAAAGCCGAAGAATATCGACAACTTAAAAATTCAAGTAATAGGGACAAATGTCACTGTTAGGGAGCTTAGGTTTCTAATGTTTCAGGTGGGTGATTAACCTCCCAACTCTAAAAGTCTTTTACTTATCAAGTAAAATTAACCAATTAGACGAATATTGGCTTAATTTCCGCTTCTTTCTATCCGAAAAAGCATAATGCGCTATCTCTTCCTCTTTCTATTGAGCATATCTAGCATGATGGCAGAATCAGCACTTCGAGAAGAGGTAGGCGTAGCTATTGAACTCATTGATGAGAGTCAAGGTGTCACTGAAATTCTCAACTCCCAGACAACTTGCCCTATTTCAGATGAAAAATCAGTTGATATCACAAGTCAATATTGTTTTCAGAGAAGTGCTGAAACGAATGAGGTCGTTGAAAACACCAGTCTTGCCGACCTTAGAAAGATTAGAGATGAAGCTTTGGCCAGAGTATGCTCAACTGGATGTATTGCTACGGATATCGGAAGTGAAAGTGACTGGAGGGATGGTAATCGCAGAGCAGCTGACTGGTATAGAAGAAATACAGGAGCACCACGCCGAGGTGATTTGGGTAGAAACCCATCACGAAATCATATTCGCCCACCAAGGTATATGGACGATCTTATTCCGGATGTTCAACTTAACTATTTTGACCCTGCCGTTTCTGGAAGATTAAAGAATATTCATGATCGCCTAAGAAGCAATATCAATGGCTGCCCCTTAAAAGATGAGACTCGCTTTGTTGCTGCGACCCTACTTGCTCAAGCGAGTGCGAGTTCTGACGAGAGAAACTATGAAGAAGCTCAGGCCTTTATGGATCTAGCTGAAGCCCTTACTCAATTTACTGAAGGTGATTACAGTAAACTAGATCAAGTAAAGTCCATGTATGAGTTCTTAACAGGGAAGAACTTCGATACCGGAGCACCTATCTCTGAAACAGATATGATGATCTCCGGTATGTTGGCTAAATTTGCCATTAAAGGTTTAGTCAAAGGGTTTAAGGGGCTTGTAAAGCTAGGGCAGCTCGCAAAAAAATATCTTGGTAAGGCATGGGGCAAGGCAGGCTCTGCTGCTCAAAAAGCAAAGCGAACATCCAAAAATATTGAGGCTGGAAAGTGGAAGGAGGTATTCGAGGAGATAAGCCCTTCAAAGTTTCTAGATAACGAAGGTTCTAAAGAGGTATTGGAGAAGTTTCGTAGTGATAAGAAAATTCCGAGAGATTGGGAATTAAGGGCTTCTGATAGCGGTGGTGGAGTTAAGTACACGAGGCCTAACACTCAAAAAGGGGATGAAATTAGATTAATGCCTGCAAAAGCAAACCCACCGGGCCCCAATAGTAGTAAGCCTTATGTCACAATTAAAAAAGGTGGGCAATACAGGGACATTAATGGAAATGTAGTACCTAGACAATCAGAAGCGGCACATATTCCAGTTAGTGAATTTAGAAAGATTCCCGATTGGTTTTAGAGGATAAAAAATGAGTTGGACAAAAAAAGTATGGCGGGAAAGGATGTCAGAGGGGTTATTCGAGCTGGGCAATACTAGGCTTCAGCTCTCAGAGAAGATGGATAATTTTGATGATTTATCCGAAATGCTAGACTACCTGGACGACTGTGGAGTACCAGAGCACTTGGATTATTTTCTAAAGGAGAAATACTTTTCTCTTGAGGAATATAACCTCTTATTGGAGCTTAGTGCTCTTATTAAAAAGGCCATTAAGAGCTATCGTCATGTTCATTATAAAGGTCTTATGAGTAGTGATTTATGGGGAGAAATAGTCCTCAAGTCTAAATATTTGTATATTAATTTCTTCTTTGAAGACCACCTAAGTGATAAATTTAAAGATCCTTATAACTGGATTAAGAAATATCCTCTCCTAGATTAAGGACCTTCTAAACTGCCTTTTTCTCCTTTAAGACTGTCGCCTCAATTTCCTCATTTTGATAGAAGAAACGAATACGGCCATTTCGATAGACTCTAACCTCAATCATCTGACCATAAAGTGTCGTTAGTGTGGGATGCTTGATGACATAACGGTCTGAATTAAAGCTGATCGCCTCACCATTACTAACAACCCTTGTGTGACCCATAAACATGATTGAGTCGATATCATAATCTTGAGGCAGTTTTTCCCAAGCAGCTTTTGGATTAAGAGGCATATAGATAAACTTCTTATTAAATTCTTTGATAAAGCCTTTTAAAAACTTATTGGCCTCTTCTATGGTTTTTACTTCATTTAACCTCATTTCATTCACAAGGCGACTTTGAAGGGTCCTAAAGAGTCTCTCAATGCGTCCCTTAGCCTGAGCTGAACTTGCTTGAACACAGATAATTCCGAGCCTATGAAGGGCGCTCTGGAGGTTATTAAATCCTTCTCTCTTATATCGAGTGTAGATTCCTGCTCGATCAGAATAGAGCATTTGAAACTTACCGTAATTACATAATACTTGCTCAATGACATCCATCGAGGCAAAGGTTGTCTCTGTAGGTGTAAATTTAGCCCCAACGATTCTCCCTGAAGCGTCATCTATGGCACAGGTCAGGCAAAAGGGCGTATTACCCTGAATCCATTGATGATGGGAACCATCAATTTGAATCATGACCCCCTCACGCTCGTAACGAGACCTTCTGGAGTGGATCTTCCTTCTTTTCTTGGGTTGAGGAGCATAGATTCTCTCGCTTGCGAGAATAGTCCTTAGAGTCGTGTATGAGGGGACATATTTAAAGCCCTCAAGCTCGTAAAGCTTCTCTCTAAAGTGAGTCAGGTTGAAACCTAGGTATTTGGTTTTATAAAGTTTAATGATTCTTCTACGAGTAAAATCATCAATCTTGTTTTTAGGGATATTGCCGATATTTCCGTGGTAGAGGGATTCAAGACCTTTCTCTTTAAAGGCTTTTACGACCCTTCTAAAGTGCCTCTCGCTGATTTCAAGACTATTGGCCCCCTCAACTGCGCTTATAACTCCATCAATATAACTTCTAATGATGTCTAACCGGATTTGCTGACTTGCTTTGATATTTTTCACTTAAACCTCTCCAAGATTTCGTTAATCTTTTTAAGGTCTTAAGTGTCTGGACATTTTTCCTTGTTAGTAGACGCATGACATCTTTGCCCGTTATCCACACAGTCAATCGCAATTGGTTAATATTTCATTTACTAATAGGGGAAGGGTCTGCCCTGCTAGACCTTGGTGATGTTCATCAAATTGATGAGACACTTGAGTACCTTGGATATTGACTTCAATACGCCTACATGTGGGTGGGGTCATCGCCACAAATTGAGCGGCAGGGGAGACATGACCAGAAGTTCCCACTGAGAGAAAGAGATCACAGCGAGAGAGGAGAGTAAACGCTTCATCAAGATAGAAGGGCATCTCACCAAACCACACAATATGGGGTCTAAGGTTGCCTTTTTCTTTACAGCAGGGGCACGAGTCCTGGTCATCAAACGTAGTAGGTGCTTTAAAGACCTGCTGGCTTTTTTGACAGCGCATTTTTTGAAGTTCGCCGTGCATATGCCATACGTCTTCAGGGTCAAGACCGGCCCTTTCATGAAGGTCATCAACATTCTGAGTAATAAGCTGGCAGTGACCTTTAAATTCTTTGATAAGTTTGGCCAGCGCGAGGTGTCCCTTATTGGGTTTTACTTCAGCACTATTGAGTTGAGTGCGCCTAGCATTGTAGAAGTCATAAACGAGGCGAGGGTTTCTCTTAAAACCCTCGGGCGAGGCGACATCCTCAATCGGGTGGTTTTCCCATAGGCCATTGGCATCTCGAAAGGTCTTAATTCCAGATTCCGCTGAAATACCAGCACCGGTTAAAATAACGATATTTTGTATTTTCATAAGAGCATTATAATGGAGGAATGAAAAAGCCGCATCGTCCGGAATTTGATCCCCAGCTTTTGGCGTCAATCGACCCCGAAAGGCGAGAAGAATTCAAAATTGCAGTCAGAAAGAATCGCTATCTCGGCTCGGGACTATTCTTTTTTATTTGGCATGCCAATATTTTCTACCTCTCCTTACCAGTGGTGTGGTTTATTCACCAACTGATTCCTCCGTATCACAGGTTAATGATTCACCTCTTTTCTTACTACTCCTTTGTCCTAGAAGGATTCTTTTTGATGGTTGTCGTAGGCCTTCTTGCGAGAAGGTTGAAAGAAAATCTCAATCAAAAGGGCATTCATGCAAGTCACGTTCTCTTTGTCTCCTTGCCTTTACTTTACTTATTAATCTTGTGGGTAGAGCTAAGTCCCGAACGGGGTTATTGAGTCTTCTTAAAAACTAATGATTTGATCTTCTAAGTTTTCTTCTACCGAATCCTCTAATTCCCAAAAGAGGTCTAGGCCTGAAGCCCTTTCAATAGTGTTGACGCTGACTTGAAAGTCAGAAGGCCTAAGCCCTTCTTGCTTGGTATTAGGAATGAGAAAAGCGGCCATCTCTGAGCGCTCAGGCCAAAAGAGGACTTTGGCATAGCGAGAGGGAATAGAAATCCCCTTAGGAAGGCGCGGCTCCTGAGGTTTAAGAAGTGATAGGGTAATGACAACCGCTTCGCCTTTTTTCTTAACAAGACTTCTGACCAGACGTTCTAGAGAACTCCAAATACCTCTATTGAAGCCTGGTCTTTGCGGAGTCATATTACTCATAAAAAAAGTTTCACTCATCAGGCGTCGGCTTTCTTTCATGTCGGCCGCGGGAACGAGGTGGCCACGATCAAAGCCCGTGCGCGCATAGTCTCCTGAGCCTACGGATGGTCCCTGAATGGTCGGGTCTCTGCGGTAATCATTTGTCCTCTTTGTGGAGCCTGATAAGCGCTTTTGATTAAGAAGGTGGTGAGACCACAGAGTGAGTCTATGGTGGGCGTTGTAGCACATGAGGTAAGCAGTTTTTTGCAGGAGTTGATCGCACTGACCACCACGAGGGTGCCACTTTATAGAATTGTTTTTGAGGGTTTCGGCCCCTAGGTTGCCTGTGAAGAGCACCAGACTGAGCGCGATCATGAATGCGGTCCTTCCTGCGACCATCTTGACTCCCTCCTTGGAGTTTTCTTTTATTTTAAAGGCCTCAGACGTCAGGACCTAGGCCCTGTGCAGTAGGCTTTGTCTATTATCTGTTTGAATTTTATAGTTTTAGACAAGAATTTAGTTCACGATTTTGTGAACTTAAGGAAAGGATCATAAAGAAAAACTATGACTTCATTAAGAAAAACTATTGAGACTATTAATAATGATTTATCTTATTGTTTTTACTAGCTTGATTGGCTCATAGAGTTAAAGTGTCTAGAAAAGTTCTATATAGGCTAACTTGTGCCCTATTTTGATTGGGGCTAGTATGTTCACAGTTAGTCGAACATAATAAATTAATTTTTATTGTAAACAATTTTAGGAGAAATCTATGTACACCATCAAAAACGTATCGATGATTACAGGAATTGGCGTGCACACCCTCCGTGCTTGGGAAAAACGCTACGGTGTCGTAAAGCCAGAACGTAGCTCTTCAGGCAGAAGATATTATTCAGATGACGACATCGAAAAATTAAAGCTCATTGCCACACTTAATAAGACGGGTGAGCAGATTTCACAAATAGCTAAACTCTCTTTTGAGGAGCTTGAAACTCGAGTGGGTAACTTATCAGAGAAAGACCTCTATCCAGAGGAAGACGACAAGCTAGCGACATCACTCTTCATTCTCAAGCAGGCCTTCGATCTTCAGGTCCAAGATGTCCTCTTTCATGAATTTGAGAATATGAATGATGAGCTAAAGAATAAGTCCTATAGGTTTAAGTCACTAATCAACAAATTGGTCGTTCCCTTTTACGAGCATGTGATTTCACAAGATGAAAATAATCCTACGCTCAGACCATTTTGTCGCACGATCTATAGCCTTATTGCAGCTAATCTCAAAACTGTACTGGCCCAGGTGATTGATGACTTTCAGGCAGAAAATAAACCAGCTACTGAGAAAACTCAAGCTGACGCCAATCAGCCTATCCTTGTGGGCAGCTCAGGTACAGTTAAAGGGGAGATCGATTCTCTTATTGTTTGTATTAAGAGTTACCTAAGTGGCAAAGAAGCCCTCTATATCGGGTCATTGGTGGATAAAGACGTCATCAGTGAGTTCATTGATAACATGGATTCAAAGAAGGTTGTTATTACCGATCGCTACGTCAGCTTTAGACCTCATCCGCGTCTCTTTGATCTGATGAAGGAGCTTCCAAGTGAGAAACTCCAAGAGGTTGAGTTTGCCGTTCTCCTTCATCGCCTCAATGAAATGCAAAGACTTGAGTTTGAAAACTCAGACAAAGTTGAAGTTCTCAAGAACTTTGACTCCATGGACCACTACTTCGCCTCCTAGCCTCTTAATAGTTTGAGAAAAAGTCTGGTTGAATGGACCACCTTAAAGAACAATTAGAACATGACCTATGTGAGCTCTCCGAAAAAATCGGAGAGTTCATACGTTATTGGGGCTTTAAAAAGATTCATGGAAAAATCTGGTGTTTGCTCTTTCTTAGCGAAGAGCCTCTCGATGCCAGTCAGCTTATCGAGCGCACGGGTGTTTCTAAAGCGCTCATGAGTCAGTCTCTTCACGAACTGCTCGAGTACAAAGTCATTGTGATTATCGACGAAAATAAGAAGAAAAAACGTTACGTCACCAACCGCAATATCCTCTCTGTCATCACTTCTGTTCTTAGGCAGAGGGAGCAGGTCTTACTTGGGGATGCTATGCGTCATTTCCGTCGGGTAGATAATTTTAGCGATGAACAGCTTAAACTTCTAGGGGTGAACAAGGACAACCTGACCCGCCTAGGTCGTATGATTAACTTTGCTGAGAAATTTCTCGCGAGCATGCTTCGCTTTGAATCCATCAGTTTTCGCACCTTTAAGAAGATTTTTGATCACTCTTCCTAAAAAGCCTGAAGGTTTTTCTTTTCACGTTTGAGAATTTGTCGCTCTGTCTCCAATGGGGTATGAATGACTGAGTAAGAAAGTCTAACCCTTTCAGGAGACCCTATGAGAGCCATTCTACTAACTTTGACCCTCTTGAGTATCACCAGCTGTATTAACTTTCGCGGAACTTTTACGGCGAATGAAAATCTAAAGCTTATTCACACCACAGTTTTTGGTAATGATAAAGTTCGCAATGTTCCAGCTGGATCCTATGCCACTCGTTTCAAGTTTACTTCGGAAGATAAGGTGAAGTTTACTTTTGAAAATGGGGATAATGATATCGAAGTAAAGGTGAAGTTGCCTGAGAACAGAACGTTTCCGCGCGAAAAAGGCGAGATTAATCTTCCCGCATCTCAAACTGGCCAGCGCTATGACATCAAAGGTTTCATTGATACTCGTTATTCAAGATCTGATGTAAGAAGAGAGCGTGAGTCTTGTTCTTATACTGTCTATAGACGTGAGTGTCGTACCACTTGTGATAGAAGAGGCAACTGTCGCCAGATTTGTGACCGAGTTCCTGTGACTCGCTATGGCTATCAAGAGGTCGAGTACCGTTACCGTTACACAGATCGTGACCTCAAGCTTGAAATGACTGTTCCTGGTTCAGATGCCATTGTTGGCTCTTATCGTGGGGATGATCGTGACGTCCAAAAAGATTATGTTTACCGCGGACGTTGTTTCTAATTTAATTAGTTAAGTACTCAATTTTTCAAAATTCTGGCCTCCAATCGGAGGCCATTTTTGTCTCAAGATTTCCCCATTAAAATCCGACAAGGTTGATATGAAAACTAGACCCTTTCATAATGTTCCCTATAGGGTGCAAACACGCCCCAGCGGAGAGTCCCTAGAGACCAAAAAGACTCGTCTTTTGGGTCAAAGAATAAGAGAAATTGAAAGAGAAACTCAGTTCATTAAGGACAATGGTCATAGGCCTCAAACCAATGGACAGAGTTATTTTCTAAAGAAGCTTAACACTCTTTAAGAAACAGAAATACTTTGTTTTAGTAATGGGATTATTTTATCTCTCATAAAAGACGATAGGGAAGATTAGAATAGGGAATCATTTTTAGGTGAGAAAATAAAATGAATAGCAGATATAGAATAATGAGGGGAATTTAGTGGCCTTAGATTCACTAAAACAAATCAATATTGAAGGGGAGCTCTACACTTTTCTTCCCATCGATGTCGCCATTAAATACTCTGAAAAAATCCGATCTGGTTTCTATGTGCCTCTCAATGAAAGCAAGAGAGTAAGAATAGAGTTTGGTGAAGCTGATTTAAAAGGAAAACTAATCAGCTATCGCGATAAAGGACTTGAGAATATTCTCTTTGCTGAAAATGATTACAACCTCTTTTTAAAGGCCATTAAAAGAGGTCTTACGGGATTCTTTTTTAAGGAAGATGAAAATAGTAAGGGCTTAAGCCTCCAGCAAATCCTCTTCCTCGTAAGAAAGTCCATCATCTATGTGGGTCTTGAAGAGCGCTATGCCGATCTTGGTGAGGAGAATGTAGAGAAGTTCTTTTCTTGGATCAAGAGTGCTCCTAAATTACAACCTAGTTTTAAAACATTTCTGAGAGAAAATCAGGAACAATTTATCATCAATATTTTCGCTAGCTATGTAGGGATTGCTCTTGCTGAGCAACTTAATTGGCCGCCCCATATTGGCGAAAAAATCACTCAAGCCTCCTTATTGGGGGACATCTGCTTAACCGAGCAAGACTATTTAGCTTGTATTGCGGCCAATGGTGACCGCGCCAAGTGGACTCAAAACTATAAAGAACATCCGGTGATCATGGCCAAGCTTCTTGAAAAGAACCACCCCCATACCATCAGTAGGGAGGTCATCCGTGCCGTTGAACAGCATCAGGAGTTCCCCGATGGTAGTGGTTTCCCTATGGGCTTAAAGGGGCTTTCTATTGATCAGCTTTCTGCCATCATTATTGTGGCCAGGACCTTTACCGATGCCATGGTGGAGAGTGACTTTGCCTATGATGACCGCAAAGTTTTTGTCGATAGTCTGTTAGCGGATAAGTTTGATTACATTAATTTCAAAAAAACCACCAAGGCGTTATATAGAGTGATGGGGATTGAAGAAGAGGAAGAGCCGCAAAAGCTTAGCGGTTAGCCTTACACTCGTAGATGTCACTATCGGCAATCGTCGCTACAGCGTTACCTTTGAGGTCTTCAATAACACCATAGGTATTTCCACCATCTACTTCATCTTGGAATGTATACCATGCCATGAACTTGCGGCCGTCTTTATAAGTGAGTGAGACTTTCTTAGTATTTACAGCGATATTATCTTCATCAAACCCAGGAATGACTTTCTTTTCTTGGCCTAACTCCAAAACAGTGAAGTCCTTATTTTCTAAGGTCTTATACAAGGCATTGCCAAAGACACAGGCCTTGACTTTATTCATAGTACATTTCGCCTTATAAAGACGACCATCTTCGGTTTTAATGGAGCTTGTAAGAGCCCCAGGGTAATTGAGGTTTAATTGGGCCAAAACCGTCTTTTCACGGTCTTTAAGTTTTACCGCGTAAAAAGGCTCTTTCGTAAAAGGGCCGACAATTTTTTTTATAGTTCCTGAAAGGTTTAAGTTCACTTGAGTGGACTGAGGATTGTTTCCAGCTTTAATGACTGTAGGTCTTAAGGTTGTAGAGTAAACCTTATAATTTTCTGCCTCATAGGTTGAAATCGATTCCTCTTGGTCACTTTCATAGGCAACAATCGTTTGCTTGAGTTCAAAACGATTGAGGTAGTTCAGATCTGGTGCACTACATTCAATATCAAAAGTCACGCTGGCGTAACTTGTGCTTAAAAGAAGTGAAGTAATGAAAATGGCCAGGGTCTTTGAATTGAGACTCAACTTATTCATGAGAGCTATCCTTATCTAAAAGTGGTGACTCCTACATAGCAATCTTTTCTCAAGAGTCCCAGCCCTCAATTTTCGTTATGGGTGTTCTTGTAATTCTTTTCTACTTCCCTAGGTATTTTTAGTGGACCATCTAAGAAACCCAAGGAATTTTAATGTAAAATCAAACACTTAGGGTTGTGTTGAAAGTTTTTACGGCCGAAAAAAATTACAAAAATTTTAGTGAAAACTTCTAATCTCTCTATAGTAGGGGCGCCCAAAGATTTGCCTAACAAACCGAGAGAGGAAAATTATGTTGGCTAAGAAAACTGTACGTATGCTGATGACAAGTTTTGTCTTAATGAGTTCTATTACTGCTCATGCTGTGGACAATGCCCCGCTTTTTATCTGGGATAATCAAGAAGGTGTATCTGCCGCAGATCTTGGTTGCCAGGTCGTGGCGACGGATCAAGTTCCTTTTAAAGTGTCTCAATACTATGGACGTAAGAATTCAGATACAGAAAATCTAAGAAATTATAACGGAGTACGCCAGTCCCACCTTGTAAACCATTCGATTGTTAAAATGGTAGATGGGCAAGAAAAGTTTAACTATTCTCCCGTTGAAGTTGTCGGCTTGAACAAAAGAACAAGTGCCGTGGCCAATCGTTGGTTTTCTGAAAGAGGTGACCGTGGTTACCTCTATAACCTCTCTTTAAGGCCAATGGAAGACTTTGTTTTTGAAGTTAACCTCGATAAAGAAAATTATCAGGTTTATGCAGCAGACTATATGGAAGACCTCAAAACAGATGAGAATATCTTCCTAAGGGTGGCCGCTGGCCAAACTTACTATGAAGTGAAGTGTCCAAATGAGCCGAATCGTACCTATACTGTATTTCGTGCTTATCAGCGCCATTTCAACGAAAGAGCACTATTCTACCTAGGTGTTTCTAAGGAAGAAACTTCGGTGTTTTCTCAAGTTAAGACCTACGGCAAAGTTGAGTCCATGAGCTTTCTTTCTGAAGTCGGAAAGGAGAGGCGTATTAGTGTTGATGAGCGCAGCTTACGTGATTCTATTGAAGTGAGCGAAGAGCTTATGGCAGAAATCGAAAAAGAGAATCAACTTATTGAAGATGCTGTTGAGAAAGCAAGAGACCTTATTGCCGAATTAGAAGAAGTGGAAGAAGCGGCAGTCGCTGAAGAAAACACACAACCAAGTGAAGAAGCGAGTGAGACAACCGCTGAAGTAGAGCTGCCACAAGAAGATAAGTTTATTTCTGTGGATAATGTTGTG
>JAUIBX010000337.1 GCA_030427595.1 Bacteriovoracia bacterium
TCCATCATAGAGACTGCGACACCACATGGTTGGCCAAAGTTTGTTTGACCAGAGTAAATGACAGCATTTTCGATAAATGCATCACCGCTAGCTAGGCTGGATAGACTAAGAAGGGAAAGGAGTCCTAATGTTTTTAATTTCATAAATCACCTCTTGGGAAGGGTTATTGGTTTAATTTAAATTCAACTTTTTTCACTTCTTCTAAAAATAAATTCTCACATTGGGAAGCATCGTAGTGACCAGCATGAGCAACCTTAAAAACGGCTGTATCAACCTGGTCGATCTCAAACTCATTGGCCGCCAGTTGTGAAGGGTCATTAACGACATTTTCTATTGCAGCGGCAAAGTCTTTGGCATCAGCGGCGAAAGTTTCAATTCTCAAAAAATAAACGAGGGACCCATCTGATTCATAAGACGGAAGGGCATTTACGTCAGAGCTTTGGTTTTGAGTGCGAATCGCCCCAGCAAAAGTGATGTTACCTTGACCTGTCTCTGAGTCAGAAAATGTATTGGTGAAAAATTCGTACTTATAAAGGTCCGTCGCTAGGTCAGGAAGCTTAGAGCCATGGAGGATGTAATCGAGCTTGGTGAGGAATCTCTTTTGGCCTTCGTCTTCGAAAACAGAGATGGCCAGGACACACTCTTGTCCATCGATAGTCCCATTGCCCTTAAAAATGATAGCATCTTTCTCTATTGTTTCTGAAGGGTTAACCTCGCCAGTGCCAATAACTCCACCGACTGAATCCACAACGGGTGTAGGTTCTTCAGCGCATGATGCAATGAGTAACAAAACAATGAAAATTTGTGCTAATTTTTTCATAAGAGCTCCGCTTTTCTTGCAAGTCACTTGCATTTGGGTTATTTTATATGCGATCAAGTAGAGAAAAACAACTGGTATGAAAAGTTTATTCCTAAGTCTAACCATTCACGCTCTTGTCCTTTTTGGCACAATGCCAAACCTTTTTAAGGATAAGCCTCAGGCACCAAAGGTTCATGCAAGTGAACAGGTTTTGCACGTTTCCATTCGCCTAAACGAGCAAGATGTTGAAACCATCAAAGAAAAGATTCAAAAGGTTAGAAAAGCCAAGCGTATAAAGAAGATGGTGAAAAAGAAAACAACTCCTAAGCCTAAGAAGGTTGTCACCAACAAGGTAAAGAAGGCTCCCGTTAATAAAGTGGATGGAGAGAAGGTTCTCAATAGCTACATCACAGAGCTTCGAAGCTTTATCGAGTCAAAGAAGTACTATCCTAAGCGCGCTCTTAGAATGAAGCAGGCCGGTGCTGTTGAGATTTGCCTGGATATTGATGAAAATGGAAACTTCCATGATATTCATATTAAGAATGGCTCTCGCTACAGTACTTTGAACAAGGCAGCTTTAGAGCTCATTAAAGAGATCTCAAAGTTCAAGCCCCTACCTAGAGACCTCGGACAAAAAGTTACTCTGAATATTCCTCTTCGCTATGCACTTTAATTGGCTTTGTCTCTTTCTGTGTTTGATCACTCTTCCCACAAAAGCTCAAATCATTTCTGAACTTGTTGGCCATAAAACTCATCAGGTCAGTGAACTCACCAAGGGAAAGAGCCTATGGGTTTTCTTTAAGCCGGATTGTCCTGTTTGTTTTCGTTTGGCGAGCTCTCTCGATTGCCTGACCGATAAGACAAAAGTTCTTTGGGTGGGCTTTTCGGCTTCAAGAAGGGTGTTATGGCGTGAGACCAAGAAGATGAAACTCAGCTCCCTCGGGTTTGGCCAAGTCCTTCTTGCCAATAAAGAAATCCTCTCCAGCTGGAAAGTTAAAGCAGACCTTACTCCTCAGCTTCTCTTCGTCGAAGAGGGGAAAATAGTGAAGCGTCATTTAGGCTTTCTCAGCTGCCAAGAAATTCGCAAAAATCTATAAAGTGCGCCCAGCGTAAAACTTATGCGGCCGTTGTCCTTCTCACCTCCAATCTTTAGACTGAGGTGGTCTAATAAATTGATTAATGAGTTTAAGTGAGGAGAAAAAATGAAAGTCAAAGCTGCCGTCGCATGGGGACCAAAAGAGCCGCTTAAAATTGAAGAAGTTGATCTTGAGGGACCAAAGAAGGGTGAGGTTCTCGTTAAGCTTGTGGCCACGGGTGTTTGCCACACTGATGCTTACACACTTTCTGGCGCTGATCCTGAAGGCCTCTTTCCGGTCATCTTAGGTCATGAAGGTGGTGGCATTGTTGAGGAAGTCGGTGAAGGTGTAACCACTCTTCATAAGGGTGATCATGTGATTCCTCTTTATACTCCAGAATGTGGTGAGTGTAAGTTTTGTAAGTCTGGTAAGACTAACCTCTGTCAAAAAATTCGCGCCACCCAAGGGCAAGGGGTTATGCCAGATGGAACCAGTCGTTTCTCTAAAGATGGAAAAACCATTTATCACTATATGGGAACCTCAACTTTTGCTGAGTATACTGTTTTACCTGAAATCTCTCTCGCTA
>JAUIBX010000096.1 GCA_030427595.1 Bacteriovoracia bacterium
GGCCAAGGCCACATCATTTTGATAAAGCTGAGGAATAGGAAAAACTTTGCGTCCCACATACATCTGACGGGTGTTGAGACCTTGATTTTGTTTGGTGTCCATCACGTAGTTGTAGAGAACGTCAGGGATCTCTTCAAAAACTTCTTCTGGGTAGGAAGAAAGCGAATAAGGCATGACCACTTTGTTGCCAGGGACACTTTGAAAGTCGGCCATGGCATCCGCAAATTCCTGATCAATATTGGAACCAGGACAGGTTAGGGATTGCTCGGAAAAGAAGACGTCATAGGCCACAACCTTTGCCCCAAAGTTTTTAAGTTTCTTCATAAGGAGGGTGTAGTTCTCACGAGGGAAAGGCCAGCGTCCTACCTTCTTAATAGAGAAGTCATCGATGGCCACCAAAGAGATTCTCTTGTCGATCTTTGATTTATCACGAGTAGCATTTTCTCTCATGTCGTAGAAGCGGTCTTCAAGGTATGAGGTATAAGCAAAGCGCTGTTTAAAGAGCGGATTTTCCTCACGAAAGCCCATAGACATCAGGATACTAAACATTGAAAAGCCTATAATGATAAATAGGCCGAGGTGCTTCAAAACTTTAGACCACATATGGTCTCTCCCTTCTCAAAATGTGGCGATCAAAGCACTTGTTAGTAACTAGCGCTCAGACCAAATCTTACGATATGTTTCTTATAATCAAAGTTAGCTTTATCATCTGATACGTTGCGAGTGTAGTCGTAGCCCAGACTTGCAGACATACTCTTATTAATTTTCTTTTTAAGAAGAACTGAAGGAGTAAAAGTCTTTTCAAGCCCACGGGTTGTTTTTGCTGTTCCCACGAGATCGAGAAAGGACACGCTCATCGCAAGGTTCAGGGTATAGGTTGGAAAGATTTCGGGGATAAGATAGTCCGTTCTAAACATATACATATCCTGAGAGGCACTTGGATTATTGTATTGGTCAATCAGGTCGGCCCTAAGAAGAAAGATAAAGAGGTTTCCTGAAGCCGTTGATTTAATCTGATCAATTGAAAAAGAGTTGGTCTTATTAAAGAGGGCATTTGTTGAAGCCTCATAATCTTTATACTGATATTTAATTGTCGTTGGACCAAAGCTAAACCAGCGAAAGCGTTCACCTAAGGTGATGGTGGTCGCTCGTGAAAAGTAAGGTCTATCTTTAGTTTGTTGGGTGTTTCTTCCAATATAGACATAGTCGATATCAAAGAGCATGTTGGCCTGCTTGCCAAAGAGAGTGTGTTCATAAGTATTTCGTGAGCCAGCAGTTAAGTTATAGGTGTCGTTTTGAAAGACGGTCGGTGATTCTCTATCTGTATGATAGGTGTTCCTCGCACGAAAGAAAGGGGTGAACGTAAATCTACCAGCGGCCTGCATGAGGTATTGCATATTGAAGTTGGACTCATGGATGAAAGTGTCACGAGAGAGAATGGCAGCGGTAGGAATATCGGTCGCCAAAGTGATATTGGAGTCATAACGAAATTCATGTTGGATACGTAAGCTTAAGCGTTGCTTGGATAAGGTCCTACCATTTTTCATTAGGTTGGGATCAAGTCCATATTGCTTTTCAATTTCTTTCTTACGCTTTTCAATATCTTTGGCAAGAGGAGCTTTTGGAAGAGTGTCATAGGCCTTATTGAGGCTCGGGATAACATACTTGTCCACGAGGCGAGCGGCATCGTCACGATTTTCGGCAAGGGCCAAGAAGCTTTCTGATAGCTGAAAGCGGGCGATTTGCTGGAGTTTCTTATCCTCATCACCTGAAACTTCTTTAATCAAACGAATATAAGTGTCCCTGGCGACTTTATGCTCTTCAAGAAGTTGAGAGATGTGGGCGACGTAGTAAAGTGAGGATCCCTTTTTGTAGTTATTGTCGGCACTTTTCTTAAAGGCGATTCTTGCTTTGACCAGTTCACTGTTGGCATAGAGGGCCTGGGCAAATTCATAGTAGAGGTCTGGGGAATTATTCTTTGCTCTTAACGCATTCTCAAAGGAAACCAAGGCCTGATCATAGCGTTGGAGGCGGTTGAGGATAATGCCTTCAAGGTAATAGCGTGTCCCCATGACCTTTTGATTACCGCGGGCCTTACTAAGAGCATCGAGGGCCTTTTGATAAGAGCTTGTCTTAAAGTATTTAAAGGCCTGAATGATTTGACGATTTTGGTAACTTTGACCAAAAGCTTGTGGGCCTAAGAGAGAGAGGGAAATGAGAAAAGCGAGTGTCCAAACGTGGAAGTTCTTCAAGGTTATATCCTTTAACCAGAAATAAAAAAACTCCCCATATTAGGGGAGTATGAATTTGTTTAGTGATATTATAACGAAACTAAGTCTTCAAAACTACTAGGAATACAAGACCCAAGATGCTTTAGAAAATTCTTAAAGTCTATGGTTGAACATCAATTTCAAAGTTGACTTTTGTTCTCCCTGATTCAGTGAAGATCAGGTTGTTATCTGAATTGTTAAAGTCAAGTATCTGCTGCTCATTTTGCTGAAGGGTTTGCTCAGCAGCATCGAGTAAGGTAGCATCAGGTTCCGGTAATGGAGCATTTCCATCAGGGCCAGCGGCGTTAGGACCACCAGGACCTGCTCCGGCGACAAAGCTTGACTCCATAAGCGCTGAATCAATATTGGCATCCATAGAGATGAGTTTCACTTCAGGTGGTGGAGGGGGAGCTTCTGCAGTCTTTGGCGCTCCGGTATCTCCGCCGCCGTCAACGCTGGCAATCTTTCTGCCACCATCGGCGCCAGCAGCTGGTCCAGCCTCATTATTCATCTCAGGCGCTACTTTTTCTGTAAAAGAACCATCAGGATTCAGAGTATAGTGGTCATTAGTGAAAGTTCCGGTTGCGGGATCAACTCCACCTAATTCTGGTGGGGGCACATAAACACCAGCATTGGCATCAAAAGTTGAACCTTCTGGCGGCGGAACGTATTGAGCTGTTGCAAGGTCAATAAAACCACCGGCCGTCGGGGCAATCGCACCAGTCGTTGGGTCAACCATGCCTTCTGGTGGTGGAGCGTTTTGATCAATTGCTGCCATCTCTGCTTTGATTTCAGTTTCTACCGCCTTAACAGCGCCTGAGCCAACAGTATCGGCAATGGCCGCTTCAGCAGCACTGGTATCATTGGCCACAATTTTTGAATCCATCCCCGGGGGGACGACATTTCTAAATTTCTTCTTAGGAGCATTGTCCGAACTCGAGGCTTGATCAGGGTCAGCGGCTACACCTGGAGTTTCGTTTTTCTCTAGTGTTTCTAGTTGAACTGGAGAGATCTTTACCGGAATGGTGGCGGCCTTCATTTTTGGCGAAGAACCTGAGTATTGACCGCGCCGAACCATAACCGCACCCTTACCAGAAACAACTGCTTCAAGTGCCCGTTGAACGGGACGACCGTTGGCCATGCTTTCTGCAAGCTTGGCCATAGCAACCGCACCCTCAAAAGTTACGAGGGAGGTGGCAAGGTTGACGGGATTAAAGGAAACTTGAAAATCCGTACCACGAACACCCATGGCCGCGGTCTTTGTTTTGATAAAGAGCTTTGATTTGTCCTTATCCTTCATATCCATATAGTTCTTGGTTACTTTTGAACGAACTTGACCTTTAACAAGAGTAATAATGCCGGCCTCTTTCTTAGGGAAGCTATCAATCTTCATTTGGGAGTCGGGACCAACATTCATGGTCGACTTGTCGATGAAGAGGAGCTTGGTAAAACTCTTGGGCTCTGTTTTAACTTGGGCACCTTCGGGAAGCCACATGCCTCTTTTCACGGGGACTGTTTTACCATCGATCAAGGCCTTCACCGTACCTTTAACAATGATCGCCTTGGCCGCGCCTTTGTCGGCGGCAAGTGTGGAAGTCAGCCACAGAAAACTAAAAATTAATGATAAAAGGGCCCTCTTCATCATGGGTTTCTCCCGGGAGGTTAACATTCGTCCATTCTCCTTATCGTCTATTTTACGAGGGATTTGAGGTGGTTTTGGGATTTTAGCTAAGTACCCGTAAACATTATCAATTGTGGAGATGACAATTTCGACACATTTGAAAAGTGCCATGATTGTGAGGAACGCCTTGGGAGAGCCTAAATAAAGGTATTTAATTTCAGGTGGTTAGCTTAGAAGACCGTAAAGCCAATACTGAGCATAAAGAAGTGGCCACTGAGGTCCTGACGGGCCTCTTCAGTGGAGAGAATATTGGTTTCCACGAAGTCACTGGCATCAACAATGGTGAGGGTACGTGACTTTTTATAGGAGTAGATAAACTCGACAAAAACCGGGTGCATTTCTTTGTAGGGGAGGTCTTCTTCAAGTGCAATAGAAAGAACGCCACCTGTGGATTCAAAAGCCAGTTTTTGGTTACGATTAAATTTAGGACCTGTTGAAGTAAATTCATCCATCTTCACGGTTTGTAGTGACCACACTGGACCTAGACCCACAACCATAAACCAATTTTTAAAGGGCTGAACTCCGCGAAGCTGATAGCGAAGAATGGGGCCAAAGCTTACGTGGCGAAAAGTTCCTTCACCTTGAATGGTTTCCCCTGCAGCCTCAAAGGTCAGGTCCTCCCATTCTCCCCAGTAGATATAACTCGAGAAGCTAAGTTCAAAATACTTCCACTTATAGCCAAAGTGAGTATTGAAACCCGTTCCGTGCATCTCATCTTCAGTGTTGCCGGTGCCGTTGAGGTCGGCCCACGTTTGACTGATACCTCCTTTGAGGTTCCAGTCGTAGCGATAAGCGTAGGATGATGAAGAGAAAAATATGAGAGCAACAACAATCCAACTTTTCATTTAAAACTCCATGGTAAACAGCAGACCATGGCTGTTGTTAAAGTTGGTTTGAGGAATAATTTGGACCTTGCCTTCATAGAACCAAAAGAGGGTGGCCGGATTAATAATATGACCTAGAGTTCGGCCAAAGGCATTGCCTGAATTAAGAAGATAGAGAGAAAGGTTTTCAAGGCCTACCCCAAGAAAAGAGCCAATGACTGGAGTTTGATAGAGGTCTTGAATACTGGCCGGCTCGGTATAAATTTCTACCGTAAATTCAAAAAGTGTTGAGGAAATAAAGGCCATGCCAAGAGAGTCCACCCGGTTGTAACCATTGGCGCGGTAGTAGAGGTAGAGTTGAGAGCCAGAGATAGGATGCACAAACCAATTCCAAAAAGGCTCATCTTTATCAAAGACCAGTTGGCCAAAATTTCTCCGATAGTTTTTCCATGAGCCTTTTTCTCGCACGACATCGGGCTGAGTGAGGGGATAAACCACCCATGTCACTCCATAAATGGCCGCAATATGCTTGAGGGATTCTTCCGTTGTATGGCGCCGATTGATATAGCCATAGCGGTATTCAGGAACCCGAGATCTTTGTTTCTTGGTTTTTTGCTGGGCCTTGTAACGCTCAGATTTTTCTTCTTCGCTCATGACATCGGAAACGCCATAAACTGTGGGTACCAATGTGAAGAGCACCAAAAAGCTCACCACGACTCTTTTGACGAGTGTGGTGAAAGCGAAAAGAAATTGATATAAGGACATACCTCGAAAGGTATTCATGACGCGTTTCCCGTTAGTCTAAAATCGCCTCAACTTAGCATGGCGGTGAGGCTAATTAAAGACTTTCCAAGGTGATAACAGCTAATTAACAGGCCTATTTATGATGAACCATACAAACCCTGAACTTGACTCTATTAAAGAAAACTTTCACCAACACGTTCTGGATCTGCAGCAGCGGATAACTGACAGGATGCAACAGATTGACGCATCTCTTAAGAAAGAGGGGGGACTGACTGAAGATCTATGGGAGCGACGTGATTTTGATGGAAAACCTGGAGGGGGAGGCCGCACACGGGCCTTTCAAGGTGAAATTTTTGAAAATGCCGGTGTTAATGTCAGCTTAGTTCACGGTAAAGTTGATCCTAAGTTTGCTCAAAGTATTGGGGGAACTAATAACAATATGTGGGCCGCGGGGATTTCTCTTATTCTTCATCCACGAAATCCAAGAGTGCCAACTGTCCATGCAAACTTTCGCATGATTCAAGCGGGGGATAAGTTTTGGTTTGGCGGAGGGGCAGATCTGACTCCCTTCTATCCTCATGAAGAAGACTTCAAATATTTTCATGGCGTATGGAAAGAGGCTTGTGCTCCCTATGGGACTTATGATGCTTGGAAGAAAACTTGCGATGAGTACTTCGTTAATAAACATCGTGATGGAGAAATGCGCGGCATTGGTGGCATTTTCTTTGATCACTACAATAGTGGTGACACGGTAAAAGATACGGCCATGGTTAAAGATGTTAGTGAGAGTTTTATTAAAAGTTATTTTCCCATTGCGGAAAAGAGAATTTCAGAAAAGTTCACTGAAGAAGACGAAGATTTTCAACTGCACCGTCGTGGCCGCTACGTAGAGTTTAACCTTCTCCATGATCGTGGCACGGCCTTTGGTCTTAAGAGTAATGGGAGGACTGATAGTATCCTCATTTCTCTTCCGGCCCGTTGTCGTTTCACTTATAGATACGCGCCTCAAAGTGGCTCTCCTCAAGAGAAAATGCTGAGCTACTATCGTCCTCAAGATTGGTAGAAATCCTAGTTTCTAGACAAGAACTTAGGTTTCTATGTGAAATTTACAGGGTAGGAAGTATCGGCAAAAGTTTGAGTTTTCAAACTCTACACTTTCCTTAAACAAACATTGGGCCAGGTCAATGTTAGTGATATAAAGTTCATGTAAATTAGATTTCATAAACCTAAACTTAATCGGGGATTTAATCATGATGGAAAAATCAAACACTCGTCGTCAATTCTTCAAACTTGCTTTTGGTGCTCTTGCTCTTGCTCCAGTATTAAAAGTTGCTGATGCTTTCGCTAAGGCGGCCATGCCAAAGTCAGAGGCGATCAAAAAGAAAATGATCAATGATAAAACGGCCAAGCGTCTTAAGTATGTAGCTGATGCTAAAGAAGCTAAGAAAGGAAAAGCAGCAGGTAATAAAGATTACAAGAAATACACAGATGGATCAGTTTGTTCTAACTGTAAATTCTTTAAAGCTGATAAAGGTGAGCCAGAGTGGGGTAAATGTACTATGGCCGCTAACCGCTACGTCTACAAAGATGGCTGGTGTAAGTCTTATAGAGCTAATAGTTAATTTCAAAATCAATTTTGATAAAAAGAAAGCCCCTCTTTATGAGGGGTTTTTTTATGGCTAGTTTTCTAAAATCTCAGATAGGGCCTGGGCCATAGGGCTAATGGGACAGGCACGATTGGCAATCCAATCACTATAGCCAACAATCACTTCATCAAAGTAACCTCTTGAGGCCACCACTATGGCAACCACTTCATCCTCTCCGCCAAGGCCTTGCATAAGAAGGGGACTACCTGAATTGCCAGGTCTTGTGGAACAGTCATGACCAAGACCTGAATCTCCAGGCAAAGGTCTGGGACCAAACTGACATTCAGGATCTTCAGTTATGTTGTCTGGGTGACGGTCCTCAGGAAAGCCAATAAGTCTTAACTCACGATGATTGAGTTCCTCTCTTCTATAGGCGGAGAGTTTCAAAGGAGAAACTTCATCTATACTAAAGCACTCCGCAAGTTCTAAGAGAACCCAATCTTGAGCATTGAGCTCTCGGTCACTTGTAGAAAAAGGAGTGCCCCATCTGACGGGAGTGGCCTCAATCGGTCGGTCTCTTAAGGGGGTATCAAAGTAAACCACTTCCTTGCCGGTCATTTCTTCTTTTGTATCTTTAACAACATGATAGGCGCTTCCAATATGACAGGGGGATACAATGAAGGCGGTACCCCAAGGTTTTTCCCTCGTAAGTTTCTTATGAAGGCTGCCCCATTGAGGAAAGAGTATACGCTTATGGGAAACGCGATCATCTCGATGAAAGATATTAGCGGGTTTTCTCTTTTCTTCTTCTGTTAATTGCTGCTGCTTATCCCTATCCTTAATTCTCTTTTTTACTCTTTTAGCATTTGGTTGCAGGTCCTCATCGACCTTAAAATCAACACTATAGAGGGTGCAGCCCATAGAAAGGCATGAAAGAAGGAGAAGGGAAATTTGAGTACAAGTTTGCAGCAACCCGGGCATAGTTAAGGTTTTTTCGGTGCCCTCCATAGACCACTTAAGTAGTCTTTTTATTTAAGGCAAAGAAGCTTGGAAAATTAGGGAGTTGGCGATTTTCTTTGAGATTTTCTCGACTTGAAAGTGGCCCTAAATCCGGCCTTGGGTCTATTGGTGAGGCTAACCCCAGCAATGACCAAAAGAGCTCCTATAATGAGGCTCAGTTTAAGACCCTCTCCAAGAATGAGGGCGCCACTGCTAATACCGAAGAGGGGAACGAAGTTGATAAAGGCCGCCGCCTTGGCCGCGCCAATTCTTTGAATGGCCTGGTAATACCAAATAAAACCTAAGGCCGTGGCCAAAACCCCTAAGAAGAAGATCGCCAACCAATCATAAAAACCAGCAAGGCCAAAAAAGGAGAGGGCCTGATGGTGGTAGGCAAAGGGTGCCAATAAAAGAGTTCCCAAAAGACAAGCATAGGTGGTGGCCTGCAAAGGGGAGAGTTTTTTTAGGGCGACCTTTCCCAGCATAGTATAAGTCACCCAGCTTACGACTGCGCCTAACAGATAAAGTTCCCCGACCCCTAAACCTTCGGAAAAGATCTCAGAGTACTGGCCATTGGTGATGACTGTTAATGCGCCACTTAGAGCAAGGAGGGCCCCAAAGAATTTGAGTGGGCTCCATTCTTCCTTAAGAAAGAGGGGAGCAAGGAGTGCCGTAATGGTGGGGTTAATCGCGATAATAACGGATGCCCTGCCGGCCTCGATAAGGCCAAGTCCTTCAAAGAAGAAGTAGTTGTAACTAAAGATACCGGTAAGGCCTAGAAGGACCACCTTGAGAACTTGTATAGGTGTCAGGCGCACAAGACCTCTGTCTTTGGTGAAGCAAAAGAGCATTAAAACCGCAGAGGCACTTAGGAAGCGGTAGAAGGCAATAGTGAAGGGGTGATAGTTGGCGGCGAGGTAGCGACCTGCCACAAAGGTGCCGCCCCAAAACATCATGGCGACAATCAGAAGGACATAAGTCGCTGTGGAAGCACGCTCAGGCGAATGCAAATTAGTTCAGCATAGATTGGGTACGCTCAAGCTCACTCGTCACGCGATAGAGTTCATTTTCCATGCGATGGTTGATACGACGAAATTCTTTAGCGTAGCTCTTTGATTTTTCCAACTCTTCTTCAAGCTCTTCAATACGATTTTTGAGATGATGATTTTCCTCTTGGATTTTTTCATATTCATCATCAAGCTTGATCAGGGCCTGTTGAGATATTTGCAGGTGACTTTCTAATCTTTTGACATCTTTTTCAGTCTTAAGATTTTCCCCTCGTCTCATCTCAACCACACGATTAAGGCTGCGAGAGAGAGTTTTATATTTTTCGAGGTCCTCACGAATAAGGAAGTACTTCTCCTTCCATGTCTCAATTTCTTTTTCAAGGCCTTGGACAGTTTCTTCATGGGTTCTTTTAATATCCCCTTGAAGGGTATTAATTTTATGATTCTTATCTTCAATGAGGTGCTTGAGGTCTTGAATTCTTTCAAGAAGATGCTGATGCTCTTCAAACCAAGAGCACTCACGCTCACGCCACTCACTATCAAGCTTTAGCGTTTCGTTCATTTTATCTTGAACACGAATTTCGAGTTGAGATAGGCGCTCTTTTAGGGTGTCGACTTCACCTTGGCGGGCCTGCCAAACGGCCTGATACATGCCGGGATTCTTTGTTTTTCTGAAAAGGCGAAAAATTCCCTGATTATTATCGAGGAGATTTTGAAAATTTTCGTAAATGGGCGAAAAGGGTCGTGAACCAGTCTTCCTGTCTTTATCCATATCATCCTTCCTGAATGAGCATTATGAATATTATAGTGCGACTGGCAAGATTTTTCTCGACGCAACGAGTAACCTGCAACCTGTAACCTGTAACCTGTAACCTGTAACCTGTAACCTGTAACCTGATCCCCGTATCTCAGAATTCCGGCGCAATATAGACGTCAATCTCTGGATTATATTCTTCTTGAAGAATCGACTTGATAGCATAGAGGGTTCCGGTCGTTGAGCTTGGGCACGTTCCACAGGCCCCCATATACTTCACAAGGAGGATATTATCTTCATAGGAAATGGTTTGGATGTCGCCGCCATCCCCTTGAAGACCAGGTCTTATGGTCTTATCAAGAATCTTTTCAATTTCTTGAAGCTCGGGGCTTAAGGCCTCGCGCCTTTCTTTTTCGGGGTCGGGATCGTGGTAGTCGGGGTTGTGCTCAGGATAGAGTTCCTTGATTTTCCCCATGAGCTTCTCTTCTATGGTTTCCCAATCTTCGTAACTAAACTTTGTAATGGTGATGGAGTTGTCAAAGAAGTGAACTTGATCGACTCCTCGAATTTTAAAAAGTTCATAGGCCAATTTATTTTCACCGCAGTCCATAGGGGTGCGGTAAGTGGAGTTCCCTTCAAGCTTAACCGGTTGGTTTAAAATGAACTTGAGGGCGTTTGGATTAGGTGTCGGTTGAATATAAATATCAAGTTCAGTTGTTTCACTCATAGCATGTCCTTGGCCTTCTTCAATGCCGAAATAAAACGGTCTACGTCTTCAGTATTATTATAAAAAGAAAAGGAAGCACGGGCCGTTGCGGGGACCCCGTATCTTTTCATTAAAGGTTGGGTACAGTGGTGGCCTGTGCGAATCGCCACTCCTTGTTCATCGAGGATCATACCGATGTCATGAGGGTGAGCCCCTTCAACAACAAAGGAAAGAACAGAGGCCTTATGGGGAGCGGTGCCAATGATTTTCACTCCTTCAATCTTTGAAATTTCGGAAGTGGCATAATCAAGGAGCTCTTTTTCTTGGGCCTCAATGGCCTCAAAACCAATTTCATTAATATAGTCGATGGCCGCCTTTAGGCAGTTGACTCCAGCGATATGGGGAGTACCGGCCTCAAACTTTTCAGGTAGATCATTAAATGTTGTCTTTTCAAAGGTGACCTCTTTAATCATCGCGCCCCCACTTCGATAGGGAGGCATTTGATTAAGAAGTTCTTCTCTTCCATAGAGAACGCCCACACCAGTCGGGCCAAACATTTTGTGGGCACCAAAGGCGAGGAAGTCTACTCCAAGGTCCTGCACATCTACTTTCATGTGAGCGATACTCTGAGCGGCGTCCACACAGAAATGGGCACCTTTAGCATGGGCCTTCTTTGCGAACTCTTTAATGGGGTTAATGGTTCCGAGGGTATTTGAAATATGGGCCATGGAAACCATTTTCACGCGACCTGACTCTAAGAGCTTGTCGTAGGCCTCGGAATCGATTTCTCCTGCATCAGTGACTGGAATCTCTACAACTCTAGCGCCTTTTCTTTCACAGGCCAATTGCCAGGGAACAATATTTGAGTGGTGCTCCATGGTTGAGATGAGAATCTCATAGCCTTCTTTAAAGGATTGGCTGACGCTGCCGAGCACATAGGAGGTTTTGGGATTCTCGCCCGGTGGGGTGATTTTCCAAATCAACAGGTTTTCAATGACCCCGGGAACCCGCTCTACGGTGGTTGTGGTAGTTTGGGTGCTTGTGGTTTGTGTGTTGGGCAGGGTTAAGCCTTCAAGCGTGCTTTTGGCGGATTCAGGGAAATAGGTGGTGTTTAGGTTTTCGGCGGGCAAGCACGCGGACAGGGCCAGGGCGAGTGAGAGGGCTGCGGAGAGCCAGAGTTTATTCATTGTCTGATAAGGTTTCCTTTCAAGGGTGTATCAGGGCTTCGGCTTCGATTTCAACCAGGATATCCTCTTGAATAAAGCGGTTGATTTCGACAAGGGTGCAGGCGGGTTTGATGTCTTTAAAAAAGTCATGGTGGGCTTTGGCGATTTTATTCCAGTCTTGAATATCTTTGACATAAATGCGGGTGCGCATCACGTCTTTGAGTTGACCCCCGAGATCCAAGAGGGCCTGAGAAATATTTTGCAAGGCCTGAAAGGGCTGGGCATAGGGGTGGTTGATGCCCACGATTTTACCATCGGCCCCCAAACCCGTGGTGCCTGAAACAAAAATATGGGGACCCACTTTCACAGCGCGAGAATAGCCCACGAGATCTTCCCAGGGGGCCTGACTGGATAATTTTTGTCTGCACATGAGCTGGCGTTTCACCTTTGGCATCAATTTTAATCGGATCAACTATATTGAATTATAGCCTGACTTTGTGTCATTTTTAAAATATACTGCCCCTGTTAGAAAGGCCGGTTTTCTGATGAAATCTCACTTCTCTGCTTTGCTACTCTCATGTTTTCTGGTGTGTTCTGGGACAACCCAGTCGGCACTGGCCCAGACCACAGACCCCTATATCCCAGGCACCCTGA